>NZ_JBFADG010000002.1:555573-628378 GCF_040641275.1 Streptomyces sp. NPDC021096
CCTCGCCCTCGCCCTGGCCCTATCCCTCGTCGTCGACCGCGCCGGGTGCCAGGGCGGGGGAGGGGAAGGCGTGACGTGCCTCGCCGCCGGACCACCACACACCGATGGCGAGGACCGCAGCCGCCTCCAGCAGCGCCGCGCGGGACAGTCCGCCGCACGGCAGGGGGGAGCAGCCCATCGACGTGATCAACTCTGCCGCGAGGGCGGCCGCGACGGGGGTACCGGCACAGAAGGGCACCGCCAGGGGCGCGCCCTCGAAGGCGGGCCGCGGCAGGGTCCAGATGCTCTCGTGTCAGATGCCGAAGACCTTGGCGACACCGGCGTCCGGCGCGGCGGCCGCGATGCGCGCGGCGACGGAGTCCGTGCCGCCGGCGGTGGTCAGGGAGGGCCCGTCCGGGCCGGGCTCCATGGGCACCGTGCAGTCCAGCACCGTCCGTCCGGTCAGAACAGGGGCGAGCTCCTGGGCCAACTGCGGCGCGCTGTCCGCCGGTACGGCCATCAGGACCGCCTCACCGTAAGCAGCCGCCTCGGCCAGGCCGCCGTGCCCGGCGGCTTCGATCCTTGCTGCAACCGTCGCTGCGGCCGTCACGTTCCGCCCGCCCACCAGAACCTTGTGCCCGGCCCGTACCCAGGCACCGCCCAGGGCTGTGGCCATCGAGCCCGTGCCGAGAATGCCGATGCGCATGATGCTGCTCCCCTCTGCTCTTGTCCCGTGGGATGTCATGCCCGGACGTTAGGCGGGCTGATGCACACCGCGCGGTGTGCATCAGCCGGGCAGGATGGGCGCATGGGAGAGCGTGAGGAACTGGCGGGGGACAGGTTCGCGGCGGACTGCCGGGCCCGGGTCGCCTTCGAGGTGCTGGCGAACCGATGGGACAGCGTGGTGGTCTTCATCCTCGGGGAGGGTGGCCCGAAGCGCCCGCGCGACCTGCTGGACCGGATCGGTGGGATCAGCCCCAAAGTGCTCAACGACGCGCTGCGGCGGCTGGAGTACAACGGCCTGGTGGAGCGCCGCCGTTACGCCGAGGCGCCCCCGCGCGTCGACTACGCCCTCACCGAGGCCGGCACGGCCCTGCTGGTCCCCATCCGCGCGATGGGCACCTGGGCCGCCCGCTACGCGGACACCGTCCTGGCCTCCCAGGATCGCTTCGACACCCGCTGATACCGGAGGGCAGGCGCCCCCTATCGGGTCGCCGGAGGGTGCTGGTCCTCTTCGGCTGCGCAGTCCCGGCGCCGGGCGCGTGGCAGGACACGGCTGAGGGCCACTCGCCTCTGCCGACCGCGCCGACGCGTGCGATCAGCGGCAGCGGCGGGTGTAGTACTGCCAGGTCAGGGCTGCCAGCAGCGGGCCCCACAGAATGAACAGGCCGCTGGTCACGGCAGCCAGCAGTGCCCACCATCCGTTCGCGAAGTGCGGTGCGGGCACGCCCGCGAGGCCGAATGTGCCGAGGACCCAGTCGGCGAGCAGGGCGAGTGCACCCAAGGATGCGAGTGCCGCCGGGACGAGCACCACGGCCGGACGGATCGGGCGGCCGCCGATCAGAGGGATCCGGTCCGGCACCACTTCGCCCCAGCCGCGCACCAGGGCGAAGCAGGACAGCGCGGCGAGCTCCGACAGAATGCTGAGCCCGAAGATGTACGGAACGCTCAGCCAGAGGGAGTCCGGGAAGGGGCCGTCGTCCCGCAGCCCCATCGGGAAGTGGAAGGCGAACGGCAGCCGCCACAGGCACACGGGCAGCATCAGCAGCGGGATCGCGCGGGCGACCATCTCGGCCCAGCGGGGCACCGGGCGGGCGGTGGCCCGCATGCCCGCGACAGCCTCGGCCTCGGCCCGGCCGTACGGTCCCGCCCCGGCCTGTGGCTCCGTCTGCGTCTGCGTGTGCGTGTGCGTCTTCGTCTCGCTCATGGAACTAGCTTCCGCGTCCAGTTGTCCCGGATCGTCAGTCCGGGGTATGCACCGGCTCCCCCGTGCGGGGGAGCTGGGCCCGCTCCGAGGCCTGGTGCCGCCGCCGTGGGAAGTGGCTCAGTCGGCCTGGCTGTTTGCGCGCTTGGGCCCTGGCCGCCAGGATCGCCCTCGGTAGGGCGTCATGTGGCCCGGCAGCGTTGCGTTCAGCCGACGGTCGGGGCGGCGGTTCTGGTCAGGCGCAGGGCGGCGATGGCGAGCAGGGCTGAGGCGGTCATGCCGGTGAACATGGGGACGGCGGTGTGCTCGCCGCCGATGCCGACCAGGGGAGCGGCCACCGCGCTCAGGAGGCTCTGGGCGGTGCCGAGGACGGCGGAGCCGGTGCCGGCGGCCTCGGGAACGCGTTCCAGGGCGAGCGCGGCCGTGTTGATGCTGACCATGCTGATGCCGACGAAGGCGGCGTAGAGCAGGACCAGGACCGCGACGATGTTCAGCCGGCCGGTCAGGGACAGTGTGCACAGGGCGGCGGAGGAGGCCGTCATCAGGCCCAGGCCGGTACGCAGCAGGGATGTGGGCTTGAAGCGGCCGACGAGCTTGGTGACGGCGATACCGGCCAGGACGCTGACGATGCCGACGGAGGCGAAGGCGGCCGAGGTCTGGCCGACGCTGAGGCCGAGGAGGTTCTGGAAGAGGAAGGAGGCGCCGCCCAGGTAGCAGAAGAGCACGGCCAGGGACATGCCGAAGCAGAACGTGTAGCCGACGTAGGCGCGGTTGCCCAGGACGTCGCGCACGGCGCGTGCGGTGGCCGCGATGCCACCGCGGTGGCGCCGCTCGGGCGGCAGGCTCTCGGGTATGGCGAAGGCCGCGGCCACCAAGGCCAGGAGCGAGGCGGCCGACAGGACCCAGAAGACGCCGCGCCAGTCGCCGGCCTCGATGACGGCGCCGCCCACGACGGGCGCGATGACCGGGGCGATGCCCATGAGGGTCATCAGGACGCCGAGCAGTTTGGCGGCCTTGTCTCCCTTGGCGACGTCGGAAATGACGGCACGCCCGATGACCACGCCGGCGGCACCGCTGAAGCCCTGCAGGAAGCGCAGGACGACCAGCCAGGCCAGGGAGGGCGCGAGCGCGCAGAAGGCGGTGGCGATGACACAGGCGATGCCGCCGGTCAGGATGGGGGTGCGGCGTCCGAAGCGGTCGGAGAGCGGACCCAGGATCAACTGTCCCAGGCCCATGCCGACCAGGAAGGCCGTGAGTGTGAGCTGGACGCCCGAGGCGTCGGTGTGCAGGTCGCCCGTCATCTGCGGGAAGGCGGGCAGGTACATGTCCGTGGCCAGCGGCATCACGAACGCGAGCAGCACCAGGGCCGCCGTCATCAAAGGCATCGAAGAACTCCGTGGGAAACAGGCGTACGGGCGGCAGCCGCTTCGTCCGTCCCGCCCGTGGGCGGAGACGGAGACGGATCCGGACGCCTCGGAGCAGGATCTGCTGTCCCGGCTCGAAGCTTCTTGCTGTCGCCGGTGACGACCGTAGGGGGCTTCTTCTGCCGCCGCGTCGGCCTTGGGACTGGAGGAACACCCTCCGTTTGACCTAGGGAAAATAGTGCAGAGCAGCCCAGCGGTCAGCGGACCGGAACGCGCTTACCGCCGGGGAAACGATCGGCGCAAAGGCGCGGGGGAGTCGATGGTTGCCTCGCGTAAGAGGTCGCGCAGATAGGCGTGCCCTCATGGGTGGCGGGGTCGGCCGCTACCGTACGTTGTTCCCGTCACCGACTTGCCGAGGGCCGCGGCGGAAAAGTATGTGCGTTCGGGTGGACTGGGACGTAATGATGTGGGTATGTCGCGTCCTTTTGAAGAGCTTGTCGTTGAGGCTGAGTCAGTGTCCGTGGAGGGTTGGGATTTCTCCTGGCTGGATGGTCGGGCGACCGAGGAACGCCCGTCATGGGGCTATCAGCAGGCGATGAGTCGGCGGCTGGCGGTGGTGTCGGCGGCGCTCGATATTCAGACCGGTGGTGGTGAGGTCCTGGCCGGGGCGGAGAAGCTGCCTCCCACGATGGCCGCGACGGAGTCCTGGCCACCGAACGTGGCCAAGGCGACCAGGCTGCTGCACCCGCGCGGGGTGGTGGTCGTCGCCGACCCGGACGAGCCGCCGCTACCGTTCGCCGACGAGGCGTTCGACCTGGTGACCAGCCGGCATCCCGCGACGGTGTGGTGGTCGGAGATCGCACGCGTGCTGCGACCGGGTGGAACGTACTTCGCCCAGCACGTCGGGCCCGCCAGCGTGTGGGAGCTGGTGGAGTACTTCCTGGGGCCGCAGCCCGAGGCACGCAGGAAGCGGCACCCCGACGACGAGAGCGCGGCGGCGAAGGCCGCCGGTCTGGAGATCGTCAACGTGCGCACGGAACGGCTGGGGATGGAGTTCTTCGACGTCGGCGCCGTGATCTACTTCCTCCGCAAGGTGATCTGGACGGTGCCCGGCTTCACCGTCGAGCAGTACCGCGGCCGCCTGCGCGAGCTGCACGAGAAGATCGAGGCCGAGGGACCGTTCATCGCCCACTCCTCCAGGACCCTCATCGAGGCGCGCAAGCCCGAGCGCGCGTAAGAGCTCGCGGAGACAGGTGTGCCCTCATGGGCGGCGGTTCGGCCGGTTGTCCCAGCGGTGGGTGGTCCATGCCCGGCGCTCCGAGTCGTAGCCCCGGCGTCCAGGCGCACAGTGTCGACCCAGACGTCGATCTCGGCCTTTTCCATGCCGGCTTTGCCGGTCTGCAGGAGGTACCGGTCGCGGTAGTCCTTCGTCATGGCCGGGACCTCGTAGTTCTTCAGGTCGGCGAGGACGACCGTGCCCCGGTAGTGGTCGGTGGCCCGTCCACCCACCGTTTCGCCGCCGACACGCCTCAGGTCCTTGGAGGCGGCCAGCAGGGCGCCGACCCACTTCTTCATGAAGCCCCCGACGCGCCGGCCGGCGTTCTCCTTGGGCGGCGTCGACGGCGAGGCCGCCGGTTTCGTCGCTCCGGAGCCGGGCTCCTCAGCAGATCCGAACTTATTGCCGAATGCTCGTCCCGTCACACGCAGGCCAAACGAAAAGCGGGCCGGCCCACCCCGGTGGCTTCGAGACCGTCATCGGCGCGAGCAACACGCTGAACGAGACGGCCGACCGCATCCTGCGCGACTCCGGCCTGGCCTGCCTTCGCACGATCGAGCACTGAACAGCCGGACGGCACCGATGTGCCTGGTCGGACGCGGGCGCGCTCATGGATCGCCAAGCTCCCCCTGCTCGAGGGCTGGCACATCAACTTCCTGGGTCTCTACCTGTTCAACATCAAGGCCTGCGGCCTCGGCCGGGGCCTGCGCCCTTCCGGGGGACCCGGATGCCGCCTAGGGCTGGCGGCCGGCGCACCGGCTGACGTGCGCACACCGCACGTGGCGCATCGCTGTGCACGCCGCTGGACCCGATGCCCCACGCTCCGAGAGTGCCCGTATCGCGGGTTCCGGAGTTCTCGCGAGGGTCCCTGCGCATGCACCAGGTGTGGGGTCGTTGTCGGGGAGCCGGATATCGGCTGTGATCTTGAAGCCGCGGCGCAAGGGCGAACCCCCGCGTATGCGGACGTGCAGCCGACGGCTTCGCCGATGTCACGGGTGCCGTCGAGGGTGCGCCCTCAGGACCGCCACGACCTGCGGGCCGGTCCTCCCGGTTCCATCTGTCGCTGAGAGCTTCACGGTCATGCCTCCCCAGCCGTCCGTGCCGCAGCGACCATGGCCTCGTACACCTCCAGCGCCGGCCGGGGCTCGCGGCCCAGGAGCGTGCGCAGGGCGTTGTCCTTGATCCCGCTGCCGTCCAGGAAGCCCCCGGCGATCACCGAGTACGTGCCCACCAGCATCGGCACCTGGTAGGGCAGCGCCTGGCCGGCCTCGGTGATCGCCTCGCGGGCCGTGCCGAGCGAGGAGGGTTCGTACGAGCCGCCGATCGCGGCAGCCAGCTCGGCGCCGCCCAGGGCCCGCTCGCCGACGAGCTCGTACACCCGTCCCGCGTGCTGCTCCGGCTCGGCCGCCACCCGGGCCGCCACCGCCGCGAGGTCTGCGCGGGCCACCGCGGCCAGGCGGCACTCGCCCAGCGGCGCCGCGATCGTCCCGTCGGGGCCCGGAGCCGCGATACCGGCGAGGAACTCGGCGTAGAGCCCGTTGCGCAGAATCGTCCACGCCAGCGGGCTGCGCCCGAGGCGGCGTTCGGTCCAGCGGTGGGCGAGCGCGTAGGCCAGGTGGTCGCCGTCGCCGCTGAGGCTGGTGTAGACGATGTGCCGCACGCCCGCTCTCTCGGCCGCCGATATCGCCGCGTCGTGGCGGGCGATGACGACGTCGTCCTCGCCGTACCCGGCGGAGATGAGCAGCAGGGTGTCCACCCCGGTGAAGTCGAGCGAGGACGGGTCGTCGAAGTCGACGCGGCGCTCCGCGGTGGAGCGGGGGGTGCGGGTGCCGAGGACGACGTCGTCCCGCCCGGCCAGTTCGCCGGCGACGAGCTGTCCGAGCGCGCCGCCTGCACCGGTTACCAGAATCATTGAGATCTCCCTCCTGAGCTGTGTGTTTCCATCATGGGGAGTGAGTTTCGATCGCATAAGGAGGCACTTTGATGTCAGTAGGGCACACCGCGGTAACCACCCCGGTGCCGGACGAGCCCGTGATCGTCTGCGAGACGCCGCAGGACGAGTGCGGTGTGAGGGACGTGCTCGACCGGCTCGGCGACAAGTGGTCCGTTTACGTGGTGGTCGAGCTCGCCTCCGGCATACGGCGGTTCAAGGAGCTGCAGCGCGCCATCCCGGGCAATATCTCGCAGCGTATGCTCACGCTCACCGTCCGGCGTCTGGAGCGCGACGGGGTGGTGAAGCGGACCGTGTATCCCACCGTGCCGCCCCAGGTCGAGTACGAGCTGACGGAAATGGGTCACAGTCTCACCCACCTCGTCAAGGCCCTCGCGGACTGGTCGATCGCCCACCGGCCGTTCATCGCCGCCTCACGGGCGGCCTGGGACGCCGCTCACTCGGAGCCGACTGCCGGCGAATGAACGGCCCGCCCCGGGCTCGCTGCGGCGCAGGATGCTCCGCACCACCGCCACGGTGTCTGGCGGGGCGCCGGAGACGATCGTCGTCGGAGGGCTGGCGGGGGGTTGGGCGGTCGGGGTGTACATGGCTGTCGGCAGAGCAACAGCGTGCGGGGTCATGCCAGGGAGCGTGGGGGTGAAGGTGCGGCATGCCACGCGTCAGTGCGCCGGCTGCCGGGCGTTCGTTTGATCACGATACGGATAGATACCTCCCGGATCTCTGATGTGCGCCCTGGCCGTCCGGGATCCCGTCACCGGGCGCCCGCCGTGGTGGCGCTCTTCCACTGGGGAGGCTCAGCCATGAACCGTTTCCACCGTGCCTTAGGCACGCTCGCAGCGACCATCCTGCTCAGCGGGGCAGCCACCGTGCTCGCCTCGCCTGCCCATGCCGACAGCGCCGACGACAGTCCGCAGGTGATGGTCAGCGCGCAGCAGTGCGTCGACAGCGGCGGCCGCATCCGGCAGATCTTCTGGATTCCCCCGATGTACATGTGCGTCGGCGGCCCGCACAACGGAGAGGCCGTCACCAGCTGGTGACCGTCGGCCCGCCACCAGCCGACACTGCGCGCCCCCGTGCCTTCTTCACGAGGCTGTTGCCGAACCGGTCCGGCACCGCCGGAGGCGGCCGCTGGGACAACGCCGGGCCTTGGGTGAGGACCGGATCCAGGAAGCGACGCGGTCGGTATGCCCGCGGTCCCCGCGGGGTGCCGTAGGTGCTGTGTGCCTGGCCGATGCCGGGCTTACGGTCCTGGTCGATGCCGTGCTGCTCCTGGCCGTGCCCGCGTCTGTGCCCGCGTCTGTGGTTTCTGTCGGGGCGTCGGAGGCGATCGTCTCCGACGCTCTGCCGGCGGGTGCTGTGCCCGTCCCGCAGGCCGTGGGCCTGGCCGGAGCCGACGCCACTGCCCGGGAAGCGGACGGCTCGTGGGCGGTCAGCGCGGGGGCGGCCCGATGTTCATCCCGCTGATGCAGGCTTTGAACGTGCCCCGGTGCCGGACATGCCGCCCACACCCAGCCCACAGGCAACGGAGAGGGCTCCGTCAATCACAGCCGCCGCGTAGCGCCGCCCCAGGCTCGCCGGCCGGACGCCGTACGCCGCCGTGCTCACGTGCTCCCCCTCACCTGAACGATCAGTCGCCCAACGACCGTATCGCACGACAAGTTGCCGACTCTCGCCACGGTGTCCTGTTCGGCCGGGGCCCGGCCGGGTCGAAACCTGCCCGGTAGTACACGGCCAGGCCCCAGTCGCTGTCGGTGGTGCGGGTGCCGTGGGTGCCGTGGGTGCCGTGGGTGCCTTGGATGCGCGAGTCGCCGAGGGCGACGGCGCGTACGGCGGGCAGGGCCGTGAGCTGGTCAGCGACATGGTCGAGGAAGTCGTCGTCACGATGTCCGCGACCGCGCCGTTCGCGCTCGCCCGAGGGCCGTCGGACGGGCGATGGTGCCCGCGAGGCGGAGCGGTGTCGCCGGAATCCGGGCGGGTCGGTTAGGGGAGGGCGATAGGTCGTTGATCGACATATGTAGATCAACGACCTATGGTGTCCTCATGGCTGACCGACCAATGCAGGAGCCCACTCTGTTGCTCCTGACCGCGTTGAGTGATGAACCGCGCCACGGCTACGCGATCGTGCAAGAGGTGCTGGCGATCTCCGGGGGACGGGTGCGATTGCGGACGGGGACGCTGTACGCGGCTCTCGACCGGCTGGTGCAGGAGGAACTGATCGAGGTGTACTGCGAGGAGGTCGTCGACGGGCGGCTGCGGCGGAGTTACACGCTCACCGGCGGCGGGCGGGTGCGGCTCGCAGCGGAGGCCGACCGGTTGCGGGCGGTGGCGAGCGAGGCGCAGCGGCGGCTCGGGCTCGCAGGCGGCTTCGGGACCGCCGGCCCGTCCGTGCCGAAGGGGGTCACCGCATGAGCCGGCCGCCCCTGGCGCTGATGCTCTACCCGCGCGCGTACCGCCGGGCGTACGGCGACGAGATCGCCGCCCACTTCGCCGAGTCCACCGCGGGCGCCTCCCGGGCCTGGCGGTGGTGTGAGGGAGCGGACTTGGCCGGGCACGCGGTGCGCATGCGGCTGCGGCTGACCTCGGCCGGCCCCGCCGGCCGGGTGCTGGCCGCTGCCGCGCCGTACGCGGCGGTGGGCTCGGCCGTGTACGCGGCGCTGTCCTTCGCGCAGTTGGTGATGAGGGTGGTGGTCCATGTCCTGCCGGACGGTCCGGACGGTTTCTCCCTCGGGATGCTGGTGACGGCGGACTTGGTGCTGGCCGCGGCCGGCGGGGCGACCCTGGCAGGGCGCTGGCGCGCCGCGCGTGTGCTGGCCCTGCTCGGCATGGTCGCTCTGGCCGTGCAACAGGTGTTCGGGGACATGTACGTCCTCGACGGGACGGGCAGGATGCTGTCGGCCGTCCTCGCCCTCGTCATGGTGCTGGGCTGTCCGCCCGACACTCCGCCGGTCGGGCGGACGGTGCGCAGAGGCGCGGCGGTGTACGCCGCGGCTGCCTTCCTGCCGCTGTTCGGGCTGCTGGTCACGGGATCGGCGCTGCTGTTCCTCAGTCTCCACTGGTCGGTACTGCCTGTGCTGGCCCTGGCCGCCGCCCTCGTGATCACGGGCCCCCGCGCCGAGTGGCCCGGCTCCCACGCGGCGGGGACGGCTCTCGCGGCGCTGCCCTGGCTCACCTACAACTTCCAGGTCCTCCACTGGGAGTTGGATGCCGTGGGCCTGTGCCTCGCCGTGCTGGCCGGGGGAGCCTTCCTCGCCTGGGCGCGGGGGTGGCTCGGCCGCCAGAAGGCGGCCGCCCGCGGCCGGTGAAGCCGCTATCGCCCTCTGTATGGGTACGCGATGATCTGCCCATGGGGAGTCGTGGGAAGAGGTGCAAGCGCTGCGGGCAAGCCAGCCGTTCGTGGCGGCGTACCTGCAAGTCGTGTCGGGCGCGGATCGATCGGGGTGATCTGGCGGGTGATCGGTGAAGTGCGGAAGCACCATCAGGGAGAGAGCGGGGATGCCGGTGGTCTCCGTCGCGAACCGTCCAGGCCGGGGCGCAGCCTGCGGGTGTAGACGAACTCCGGCATCGGCACCCACTGCGGCCTGTACCGACGACGAACGTCAGGGTGCGCATGCGGTCATTCCCCTCCGACGACGGACCTGTGCTGATCGCGAACAGCTTCCCCCGACGCCGCCACCGTACGCGCGCCCTGGGCCGTGCTCGGGGGTTCGGGGCACTTTGGTGCATGCGGCCGTCCTGTCCGCCAATCTGGCGTTCGAGTGAAAGTCGTCGCGTAACCGGTTTCGGGCCGCGCTCTCGCGGGTGAATCGTGCGGACAGTGACAAAAGAGACTCTCCGCTCCTGCTGTCCTAGTCGTATCCCGTGATGGAGCGGGGGCGCATCCGCGGTAGGAGGGGCTATGCGGCTCACACGATGCTCGTCAGGGGAAAGTGCGTCTACAGGACGAAGAGCTGCACGGCAGCTGGCGGCGCTCGCCGCAGCAGTGGTGTTCGGCCTTGCCGGGGTCGGCGGCGCCATCGCCGCCGACCGGGTGCAGGGGGCGGTGCTGTTCTGCTTCGGCGATATCACCGTGAACGTCAACGAGTTGTCCGGGGGAGTCTCCGGCAGCGGCAGCCTCACATGCGACGAGCCCGGCGGCCCCCGGCACAGTGCCACTATCCGTATGTCGGGCTCTGTGCTCAGCACCAGCGGGCTGATCACCGAGACTGTCACCAGTGACACCATCACCTACGACGACGGCCAGGTGTCGGACCTAGGCGTGAACAGGCGGCTGGAGAAGCTCTCCAGCAGCACCCACGGCAACGCTCGCGGCGCCGGTAGCGGAAGGGTCAGCAACGGCCGCTTCGTCAACGCGGTCGAGAACGAGCAGGCGAGCGGCACATTCGCCACTGGAATCGCTGGCACAACGACCTACCGATTCGGCGACTTCAGCCTGGGCCTGTCCCGGTGAGCACTCCCGCACGTCCCCCGTCCATGACGTCACCTCCCAGCGAGAACTCAGTGGCGAGCCCGGGCCTCCGCAGACGAACATGGAACGCATGAGCGATCAACCCGCGCGATGGACCCAGGCGACCGTCTACCCCGACATGTGGGCCGATCCGGACGACGACCCCCGCAACAGCGAAGGTCCTAGCCCGGACGGCGAGCTTGCGACACTGCAGGACTTCCTGACGAACTACCGGATGACCCTGCGGATGAAGTGCGAGGGCCTGGACGCGGAGCAACTGGCCCGTCGGTCGGTTCCGCCGTCGACGATGTCGCTGCTCGGCCTGGTTCGGCACCTCGCCGAGGTGGAACGGGACTGGCGCAACTGGATCAGTGACGGTGACCCGCTGCCGAAGCTGTACGGCGAGCGTGACGCGGACTTCGACGGAGCCGTCGGCGACCAGGCCGTGGTGGACGCCGCGTACCTCGATCTGGAGCGCGAGCAGGCCGCGACCGACGCCGCGCTGGCCGAGCACCCGGACCTGGGGGAGCGCGTGGGGAAGGACGGGATCGCGGTGCGGGAGCTGATGGTGCACAGGATCGAGGAGTATGCCCGTCACTGCGGGCAGGCCGACCTGTTGCGCGAGTGCATCGACGGAAGGGTGGGCCAGTAACGAGGGCCGGGGTTCACGCCCGCCCCCACCAGCGCGTCACCTGAAGTGAAGCTGCGGTCCAGCCGGGCGTTGGGGTGCGGCGGTGTTTGTATGTCTATAGGGCGCCGGCGGCATGCGCCTTCTCTGCGCTTGGTACAGGGCTCAACTATGAGCGGAAGGTGATGGTCCTGTTCCGGACTGCCTTCCGCTGTGCCGATCCAACACCTGCGGCCTGTCCGTGGTGTTGCCCGGCATGAGTGTGCGCGTGTCCCAGGTCCCGTCGCATGAGCAGCGGTAGCCCCCTTCTGCGGCTGTGACCGTTCGGGCGCCCGCGTATCACGAGCAAGGGGATGAGTGCCGTGATCACTGCCCCAGGCGGCCAGGCTGCCGACCGGGGATGTGTCCGGCCCGCCCGGTCGGGCCGGTGCTGTCCTGCCGCGCTCGGCGACCTCGACCCCGTGACCGTCCGCGCACCCACCACCGTGCCCGGGACGGTGCCCTCCGGGCTGCCTGCGGCGGTGAGGGCCCGATGAGCACCCGACCCGTGCCCACGCCCCGCCCGTCTTCCAAGCCCCGTACCGGATCCGGGAACCGGGCACCCGCCGGGGGCACCGCCCCTCTTGCCGGCGAGGGGATCTCTCCCGGGTGCTTCCCTCTCCTGTCCGCGCTCGCAGCGCCGGAGGACCTGCGTGGTCTCGCACAGGAGGAACTGTCGGCGCTGGCGGGGGAGATCCGGGCGTTCCTGATCGGCAAGGTCTGCGCGACGGGCGGGCACCTGGGTCCGAACCTCGGCGTGGTGGAACTGTCCATCGCACTCCACCGGGTGTTCGACTCCCCACGCGACACGGTGCTGTTCGACATCGGCCACCAGGGATACGTCCACAAGCTCCTCACCGACCGTGCCAGGGGTTTCGACCGGCTGCGGCAAGCGGGCGGTCCGTCCGGATACCTCTCCCGCGAGGAGTCGCCGCACGACGTCATCGAGAACTCCCACGCCTCGACAGTCCTGTCCTACGCCGACGGCCTGGCCAAAGCCCGTCATCTGTCCGGCGAAGCCGACCGGAACGTGGTCGCCGTCATCGGCGACGGGGCCCTGACGGGCGGAATGTCCTGGGAAGCGCTCAACAACCTCGGCGGCAGCCCGGACCGGCCGTTGGTGATCGTGCTGAACGACAACACACGCTCCTACGCTCCCACCGTCGGCGCCCTCGCCGACCACCTCCAGCACCTGCGCTCCACCACCCCCGACAGGGACCAGGGCAGCCCGGGGCTCCACAGCCCGCACGCTGCGGGTGGCAGCGTGCCACCGGGGCCGATGACGGCGGCCCGCAACCTCTTCCGCCTGCTGGGCTTCGCCTACCTCGGCCCCGTCGACGGCCATCACCTGCCGTCCCTGGAAGAGGCCCTGACCAGGGCGCGGGATCTGCACCGCCCGGTGGTCGTCCACGCGGTCACCGTCAAAGGGCGCGGCTACGCCCCGGCCGAGGCGGACACAGAGGACTGCATGCACGCGGTCGGTGTCCTGGACCCTGCCACCGGACAGCCGGCCCGGGCGGGCGGCGGACGGTCGTGGACGAGCGTGTTCGCCGGTGAACTGTGCGAGCTGGGGGAGCGGCACGAGCAGATCGTGGCGATCACTGCGGCGATGCCGGGCCCCACGGGCCTCGCCCGCTTCGCCGAACGCTTCCCGCGCCGGTTCTTCGATGTCGGGATCGCCGAGCAGCATGCGATGACCTCCGCCGCCGGCCTCGCACTGGGCGGCTTCCACCCGGTCGTCGCGGTGTACGCCACGTTCCTCGGCCGCGCCTTCGACCAGGTCCTCATGGACGTCGCCCTGCACCGGCTGCCGGTCACCGTCGTCCTCGACCGCGCGGGCGTCACCGGCCCCGACGGGCCGTCGCACCACGGAATGTGGGACCTGACCCTCCTGGGTGCGGTGCCCGGGATGCGGGTGGGGGTGCCACGGGACGCCGCACGGCTGCGCGAGCTCCTCGGTGAGGCCGTAGCGCACACCGCCGGCCCGACCGCGTTGCGCTTTCCCAAGGCCGCGGTCGCCGACGACATCCACGCCGTGAAGCGCGAGGGCCCGGTCGATGTCCTCCACTGTTCCGGAATCCGGGATGTGCTGGTGGTGGCGGTGGGCCCGCTGGCCCAGCCGGCGGTGGAGGCCGCCCGTTCCCTGGACGGGCAGGGCACAGGCGTGACCGTCGCCGATCCCCGCTGGGTGCTGCCCGTACCGGCGGAACTCATCGAGCTCGCCGCCACGCACCGGCTGGTGGTGACGGTGGAGGACAACACCCGTGCCGGGGGCATGGGCACCGCGGTGGCCCGTGCTGTGGCCGATGCCGGCTCCCGCACCCCGGTACGGGTGCTGGGTCTGCCGGGGCGCTTCCTCGCCCACGGCACCCGTGCCGACATCCTTGCCGCTGCCGGCCTCACCGCCCAAGGCATCGCCTACTCCGTCCTGCGCGCCCGCGCCGACCTCCCCGCTCATGAAGGGAGGCCGTGATGTCCACCCGGCGGGCCTTCCGGCAGATTCCCGACGGTTCCCTCCGGCCGCCCGGCCGCCGTACCCCTTCCACCCCCGCCCACCACGTCAGGAAGGGAGCCTGAGATGCCCGCCATCGACCTCGGCCTCCCCACCCCGCCCCCCATCACTCCGGTGCGCCGCCGCACCCGGCGGATCCAAGTCGGCGATGTCCCCGTCGGCGGTGGCGCACCCGTCTCGGTCCAGACCATGACCACCACCAACACCACTGACATCGACGCGACCTTGCGGCAGATCGCCGAGATCACCGCCGCGGGCTGTGACATCGTCCGCGTCGCCGTCCCCTCCCAGGACGACGCCGATGCCTTGCCCGCCATCGTCGCCAAGTCCCCGATCCCCGTCATCGCGGACATCCACTTCCAGCCCCGCTACGTCTTCGCCGCCATCGACGCCGGCTGCGCCGCCGTCCGCGTCAACCCCGGCAACATCAAGAAATTCGACGACAAGGTCGAAGAGATCGCCCGGGCCGCCTCCGCGGCCGGGGTGCCGATCCGGGTCGGCGTGAACGCGGGCTCCCTCGACCCGCGCCTGCTGACCAAGCACGGCAAGGCCACCCCCGAAGCACTGGCGGAGTCCGCGCTGTGGGAGTGCGCGCTCTTCGAGGAGCACGGTTTCACCGACCTCAAGGTCGCGGCCAAGCACCACGACCCGCTCACGATGATCGCCGCCTATCGCATCCTCGCCGAAGCCTGCGACTACCCCTTGCACCTGGGGGTGACGGAGGCAGGCCCGGCGTTCCAGGGGGCGATCAAGTCGGCGGTCGCCCTCGGGGTGCTGCTCGCGGAGGGGATCGGCGACACCATCCGTGTCTCGATCTCCGACGGACCTGTCGAACAGGTCAAGGCCGGCTGCCAGATCCTCGCCTCCCTCGGACTGCGGCCGCGCAAGCTGGAAATCGTCTCCTGTCCCGGCTGCGGACGGCTGCAGGTCGACATCCACAAGCTGGCCGCCCGGGTGGAGGCCGCCTTCACGGACTTTCCCCATCCGCTGCGTGTGGCCGTGATGGGGTGCGTGGTCAACGGCCCCGGCGAAGCCCGCGAAGCCGACCTGGGGGTCTCCTGCGGGAACGGCAAAGGCCAGATCTTCCGCAAGGGAGAGGTCATCGCCACCGTTCCGGAGCACCGCATCGTCGAAAGGCTCCTGGACGAGGCCCTCCGCCTCACGGAGCCGGACGGCGCCCCACCGCAGGCAGCCCCGCGATGACCACCGAACTGCCGGCCGGGGTGCCCGCCGAACTGCCCACCGAACCGCCCGCCGCTGTGCCCGACCCGGCGACCGTACGGGCGCACGTGGCCAGGATCCTGGCCGACTTCCTGGACGGCAAGGCCCGCACCGCCGACGAGCGCCGCATGCCCGGCGAAGTGCCCCGCACCCTGGGTGAATTCGTCCTCGCCGGGGGAAAACGGCTGCGCCCCGTGCTCTGCGTCGCGGGCTGGCAGGCCGCCGGGGGCGCCGGGGACCCCTCGGCCGTACTCAAGGCCGCGGCATCACTGGAACTGTTCCACGCCTTCGCGCTGATCCACGACGACATCATGGACGGCTCGGACACCCGTCGCGGTCACCCCAGCGTCCACCGCGCGCTGGCCGCCCGCCACGCACCGGGCCGCACCGGCGCGGCCGCCGCCCACCTGGGCGCCTCGGCCGCCATCCTCATCGGTGACTTCGCCCTGGCCTGGTCGGACGAACTCCTGCACGGCGCGGGTCTCACCACCACCCAGCTCGCACGCGTCCTCCCGCTGCTCGACACGATGCGCACCGAGGTCCTGTACGGCCAGTACCTCGACCTGACCTCGACCGGGAAACCCACCGACGACGTCGAACAGGCCCTGACCACGATCCGCTACAAGACGGCCAAGTACACCGTTGAACGGCCGTTGCACATCGGTGCCGCCCTGGCCGGCGCCGGCCCCGAGGTCTTCGCCGCCCTGAGCGACTTCGCCCTCCCCCTCGGCGAAGCCTTCCAGCTGCGCGACGACCTCCTCGGTGTCTTCGGCCGGCCCCGGGCCACCGGGAAGCCCCGGCTCGACGACCTGCGCGGCGGCAAGCACACCGTACTGATCGCCCTCGCCCTGCGGCGCGCCCGGCGGACCGAGCGCGTCCTCCTGCACACCCTGCTCGGCAACCCGGAGCTGAACGAGGGCGGCGCGAGCCGCATCCGCGACCTGCTCACCACCACCGGTGCCCGGGACACGGTCGAGCGCATGATCCAGGTCCGCTACGAGAAGGCGCTACGAGCTCTGGACCGGGCCCCCTTCCCCCGCACGACCGTCGACGTCCTGCGGGCGACGGCCCGCGCCGCCACCGTGAGGACCGCGTGAGCCCGCCCCCTCCGCTCCCTTCCTCCTCCTCTTCCTCCCCCCCCAGGAACCCCATGATGACGAGCCTCCCCACGACCCTCACCGTGCCGCCCGTCTACTCTCCCTTCCCGCCCCGGATCCACGCGGGGCACGTACTGGTGCAGGAGAACAGCACCTCCTGGGCGCAGCAGTGGCACATCGGCTCCGATGCCCTGCGCGCCCACCTGGTTCAGCAGGACATCGGCGTCTTCGCCGCCCGGGTGCTGCCTGAAGGCCCGCAGGAGGTCGTCGAACTGCTGGCCGAGTTCATCCTGTGGCTGTTCGGCGTCGACGACGACATCTGCGAGCACGGCGAGCTGGGCCGTCACCCCGGCGAACTCGCCGCCCAGCTGTCGCGCCTGCTGAGAGTCGCCCAGGAGCCGCGGTCGCCCATGCTGGACGGCGACCCGCTGGCCGTGGGCGTCCGTGAGCTGCGAGGCCGTCTGGCCGGGTACGCCACACCCGGACAGCTGGCCCGCTGGACCGACGGGATCCGGGAGTACTTCTTCTCCCTGGTCTGGGAGGCCCACCACCGCAGCATGGGCAGCGTTCCGGGCCTGAACGACTACACCCTGATCCGGCTGTACAACGGGGCCGCCACCGCTGCCGAGCCCTTCCTGGAGATCGCCGGCGGCTATGAACTGACCCCGCGCGAACACCATCACCCGCTCGTGCGCGCACTGGCCGAGATGGCGTACTTCATCATCGGCTGGGACAACGACATCTTCTCCTTCCACAAGGAGAACCGCGGCCCGTACTACTTCATGAACGCTGTCCAGGTCGTACGGGCCGCTGACGGCGGCAGCCTGCGCGACGCCCTGGACCGCGTCATCGCCCAGCGCGACCGCGTCACGGCCCACTTCCTGCGCCTGCGTGACCGCCACGAAGCCGAGCTGACTCGCCGTCAGCTGCGCTATGTCGGCGACCTGGGCTGCTTCATCCGCGGCAACCAGGACTGGGCGATCACCTCCGACCGCTACACCAACCCGACGGACCCCGCGGACCTTCCCACCGCCTTCACCGCCGTCCCCACCGACGAGCGGGACGAACCGTTGCCGATCGCCGTGGTGCACGCTTGGTGGCAGCTGTGACGCGCCCCCGCGCCGCCACGCAGCGATCGCTGCCGGAGCGCGCCCGGGAGGCCCGCGGCACCGTCCGGGCCTGGGCGGCGCTGGGAGCGGTCTGCGTACTGGCCCAGCTCCTGGTCCTGATCCGCTGGATCGACGACGACGGCTACCGCCTCACCGGCGGCGAACGCGGCCCCGCCCCGGCCCTCGCCCTGGCCCTGCAGTCCCTGTTCACTGCGGCGGTCGTGTTCACCCTGGCCCTCCTGACGGTGCGGGCCTACCGGGAGAGCCGAGCCCGGCGGCAGCTGTCGTTCGACGCCGCGGGCATCATCGGGTTCCTGCTCGCCGCCTGGCTCGATCCCGTACAGAACTACCTGCACCCCGTCTTCGTCCAGAACGTCCATGCACTGACCCCGGCCGGGTCCTGGGGGCCCTACCTGCCCGGCTGGGCCGGCCCGCCCGCCCACACCGGCACCTGGCTCTGGCTTCCCCTGCTGCCGATGTACGGCGCCTTCTACGCGGCGGTCATCCTGATCAGCAACGCCATGGGGCGCCTTCGCGCCACCCGTCCCGCATGGTCCCCACGGCGGCTGTACACGGCGAGCTACCTGGTGTCGTACCTGTCGGTCGCGCTGCTCACCCAGATCTACCCGCTGCTCGCCGTCGGCGTATGGGGCCACGCCATCCCTCAGCTCACCCTCTTCGACGGCCGCTGGTACCAATGGCCGCTCTACGAGGCACCGGTGACGGCGCTGGTCGTCCTGCTCCCCGCCATCCTGCGATTCCAGCACCGGACCACCGGCACCAGTGCCGTGGAGCGCGGCATGGACAGGCTCCCCGCACGGTGGCACGGCGCGGCGAGGCTGCTGGCGGTCACCGCCGCGATGAACGCCACCGTCCTGCTCTACATGGCGGCGCAGATCGCGTTGTCGCTGCTGCCCGGCACCGGACCGGACGCGCTGCCCGCACACATCCGCACCACGCCCTGATCCGGGCCCTGATCCGGGCCCGTACGTACGACGAGGAGGAAGCACATGGCCCAACCGACCGCGAGCGCGCGGCGCGCCGTGGTACTCGGCGGCGGATTCGCCGGCCTGCTCGCCGCCCGGGTCCTGGCCGGCCACTTCGGCGAGGTGGTGGTACTGGAAAGCGACGCGTTGCCCGGCGACGGACACCGCCGCGGCGTCCCTCAGGCACACCACCCGCACGCACTGCTCGCCCGGGGCGCTCAGCTGCTCGAGCTGCTCTTCCCGGGGCTGAGGGACGAACTGCGCGCACGAGGCTGTCCGGTGGCCGACTTCACCCAGGCGACGCGGCTCTGCTTCCCGGCCGGCTGGGCGCCCCGCGCGCCCTGTGGATTCGACGTCCAACTGGTGGGCCGCACCACCCTGGACCACGCTCTGCTGCGCCGGGTCACCGCCGCGGGAACCGTCGTCGTGCGCGCTCGCCACAGGGTTGACGGGCTGTTCCTCGACCGAGCCGGAGGACCGGTCACCGTCGCCGTTAACGCAACGTCGGTCCACCGGAAGGAGCTGATCACCGCCGACTTCGTGGTGGACGCCACCGGTCGCGGCACCCGGCTCCCGCACTGGCTGAACCAGGCCGGCCTGCACTGTCCTTCCCCCCTGGTCGTGGACGGGCACGTCACCTACACCTCCCGGACGTACGCCCTGGCCGCGTCCCCGGGCCGGGACTGGCTGGCGTCCTACCAGCCGACGCTGGCCCCGCACTCCCCTCGGGGCGGGGTCGCCGCACGCATCGGCCCCGACCGGTGGCTGCTGGGCCTGATCGGTGCCGCGGGCCGCACCCCGCCCACCGACGAACAGGGCTTCCTCGCCTACGCGGCGGGGCTGCCCAACCCGGACTTCGCCGCGATCATCTCCGAGGCCGTCCCGCTCACCCCCCTGCACCGCACCCGTGCCACCGCGAACCGCTGGCACCGCTACCACCGGGTATCTCACTGGCCCGGACGGCTGGTGGCACTGGGCGACTCCGTATGCGCCTTCAACCCCGTCTACGGACAGGGTCTGACCATCGCCGCGCTGCAGAGCGAGCTCCTCGACTCGCTGCTGTCCGCGTACGCGCACGACGGCCGACCGGACCGGCTGGGCCCGAGGTTCCAGCGCGAGGCGGCTCGCCTCGTACGCGGACCGTGGCTGCTGAACACCTCCGCGGACCGCGGCTGGCAGGGACCGGGCACACCGCTGCCGAGCCGGCTCGCCTGCGCCTACCTCAATGCGCTGGCCGGCCGGTTCCCGTACGACGAAGACCTCGTGACGCGGTACGCGCGCACCATGCACATGCTGGACAGCCCAAGGCGGCTGTTCTCCCCGCCCCTGGCCGCACGGCTGCTGCTCGCCTCCCTCGACGGGCGTTCGCGTTCCCCCGGCGCACCGGCCGCCCCGGCTCCCGCCCCGCCCCGGCACCCACCTTCCAGGAGCCCGTCATGACGCCCAGGCACCCCGCCGCCGACACGCCCCTTCCCCCGCCCGTCACCGCCCGGGGCGCCCTGCCCCTGCTGGGGCACGCGCCGGCGCTGCTGACCCGCCGGATGGACTTCCTCCAGGCCGTGCGCGCCGAAGGCGATCTCGTCCGTATCCGCCTCGGCTCCCGGACGGCGTACGTCGTCAATTCCCCCGACCTGATCCACCGCGTCCTCGTCACCGACGCCCGCCGGTTCGACAAAGGCATGATCTTCGACAGGATGCGGCCGTTCATGGGGGACGGCCTGGTCACCTCGGAGCACCATCACCACCGCCGACAACGCCGCCTGATCCAGCCCGCGTTCCACCGGGAGCAGGTCAGGCAATACGGCGAACACATGCTGCGGTGCGTCGACGAGCGCACCGCCGACTGGCGATCCGGCCAGGTCCGGTACCTGGACCAGGACGTGCAGCGGCTGGTCGTCGACATCCTGGCCACCACCCTGTTCGCCACGCGGCGGGCACGGCAGGCCGCCGTCGAACTGAACCGCTCGCTGCCCGCCTTCAACCACGGGCTCACCGCCCGCACCCTTCTGCCCGCCTGGGTGTCCCGGCTTCCCCTGCCCGTCCTGCGACGGTTCGACGAAGCGGCGACGCGACTGCGGGCCATGACGGACGAACTCGTCACCGACTACCGCGCTCTCGGGCAGAGCCACGGCGATCTGCTGTCCCTCCTGCTGTCCGCGCGCGACGCGGACACCGGCGAAGGCATGACGGACGAAGAGATCCGCGACGAGGTGATCAACCTCCTGATCGCCGGCATGGAGACCACCAACAGCACCCTGGCCTGGATCGTCCATGTCCTGGGCCGGGACCCGGAGCTGGAGCGGCGCGTATACGAAGAGGTCCACGCCGTGACCGGTGGCCGGCCCCTCCGGGCCGACGACTTCTCCAGGCTCGTCCACACCCGCCACCTCGTATGCGAGGTCCTGCGACTGCACCACCCACTATGGCTGATCATGCGCCGGGCATCCGTTCCCGTGCGTCTGGGCGGCGCACGGATCCCCGCCGGGACCAACGTCATCTTCAGCCCCGCCACGCTGCACCGCGACCCGCACCTCTACCCCGACCCCCTCGCCCTGCGCCCCGAACGCTGGGCGGGTGCGAGCGCCTCGCAGCGCTCCTTCATCCCCTTCGGGGCAGGCACCCGCCAGTGCATCGGGGACGGGTTCTCCTGGATGGAACTCACCCTCGTCACGGCCGGCCTGGTCCAGCGGTGGCAGTGGCGCCCGACCCCTGGCCACCGGCTGCGGCCAGGCCGGTCCGTGGTCATCCACCCGGGCCGGTTGCCGATGAGCCTCACCCTCCGCCTGCCCGTCCCCGGGGAAGGAGCCCCCCAGTGAACAGCCACGAATCCCTCCTGAGCAGTACCGAGTCCCCGCGCACCGCGCTGGTCACCGGTGGCGGATCCGGCATCGGCGCGGCCTGCGCCGAACGCCTGGCCCGCGGGGGAGCATCGGTCGTCGTCGCCGACATCGACGAGGCGTCCGCCCGGCAGGTCACCGAGAAGATCCGTGCGGGCGGCGGCGCCGCCCGCGCCGCACGGGTCGACACCACCGATCACGACGCCGTCTCCGCGCTCGTCGAAGGCATCGTGGCCGCCTCACGCCGTCTCGACCTCGCCGTCAACGCGGCCGGAATCCTCGGCCCGTTCGCCCCGCTCACGGAACTGCCGCCCGCCGACTTCCGCCGGATCATCGAGGTGAACCTGACCGGCCTCTTCCACTGCCTGCGTGCCGAACTCGCGGCCATGGCCACCGGACGCGGCGGGGTCATCGTGAACCTGGCATCCACCGCCAGCCACGTCGCCTTCCCCACCATGGCCGCCTACACGGCCAGCAAGCACGCGGTCATCGGCCTCACCAAGGCAGCCGCCGTCGAGTACGCCGGCGCCGGGATCCGGGTGCTCGCACTCGCCCCCACCGCCGTCGACACACCCTTGCTGGACGCGGCTCCGGCCGCACTGGTCCAGGCCGCGCTGGACAGCCAGGCCGTCCGACGCCTCGCCCGTCCCGACGAGGTCGCCGCGATGGTGGAGTTCCTCGCCTCGGACAACGCGGCCTTCGTCACCGGCAGCGTCCACCTCTTCGACGGTGGCTACCTCGCGAGCTGAGCCCGGCGCAGAGCACCCCCCATGCCCCTGACAGTACGGAGGCGACATGGACATCGGCATCATCCTGCTGTTCGACGGCCGGCCCGGCAACACTCTCGCCGAGGTCCCTGACATCGCCCGCCGCATCGAAGACCTCGGGTTCACCCACCTGTGGCTGCCCGACCACGTCGCGCTCTTCGAACGCTACGCGCCCAACTACCCCTACAGCCCCGACCGGCAGCCGCCCCTCGCGCCCACCCAGGGCTGGTACGACCCGCTGACCACCCTCGCGGCCGCCGCCTGCGCCACCAGCCGCCTGCGCCTGGGCACCAACATCCTGATCCTGCCCGAGCGCAATCCCGTGATCCTGGCCCAGCAGATCACCTCCCTGGACCACCTGTGCTCCGGCCGCTTCGACCTCGGCATCGGCCTGGGATGGTCGCCGGAGGAATACGCCGCACTCAACATCCCCTTCGCCCGCCGCGGCGCGCGGGCCGACGACTACCTCACGGCCATGAAGCGGCTGTGGCAGGACCTCCCGGCCGGTCACCAGGGAGAGTTCATCTCCTTCAAGAACGTCATCGCCCTGCCCAAGCCCCAACAACGCCCCCACCCACCCGTACTCATCGGCGGCAACAGCGCCGCGGCCCTGCGCCGGGCCGCCCGGTACGGCGACGGCTGGATCAGCTGGATGCTCCCGGAAGAGGAGCTTCCCAGGGCCGCCGCCCGCCTTGCGAAGGAATGCGCGGCGCTCGGCCGGGACGCCGCCCGGCTGCGGCGTGTCCACGGCCTGTGCTACACCACGGCAGAGTCCCTCGTCCGTTATACGGAGACGGCCCGGGAGTGCGGTGCCGACGAGATCGCCGTACTGCCCTGGGTGGCGGAGAGGGATCCTCGGGACGTCATCGACGAGATTGCCGCACTCGCGGGTGATCTGTAGGTGCGGCAAGCACCGTGCGGCAGTCGAGCCAGGCGTCGTCGCTGAGCCAGTCGCGGAAGCGGGTGAACAGAGCGAGGAGCTCGGGGCCCCACTTCTCGCGGAAGGCGGGGTCGGTGCGAGCGAGATCGAGTTCATTGGCGGCGGACAACTCGGCGAAGTCCCGGCGCGGCTGCGGTTCCACCGGGTGCGTGCGGCCGGTGAATCGGTCGTGGAAGACGGCGTCGGCCCGGGCGAAGGCCGGATAGGTGGCTTTCCGGTCGCACGAGGCGTAGAGGTAGACGACGGCTTCGGCCTCGGGGCCGATCACCGCTGCAAGGTCCGTGCGGCGGTCGAGCGGCAGCAATGCCGTGGGGAAGCCGTCAGTGCCGTACAAGGCGTGGCACAGACCGGCGAGTTGGAGGGCGGGGCGGGCTTTCCACGTGGCGAGCTGCGCCTGGACGCGCTGGAGGTGGGCGAGGAGAGTGCCGCCGGGGTGGGCGATGCCTTCGGCGCCGAGTCGGCGCAGGAGCGTCATGGCCCGGGCGGCCGCAACAGGGGGAGCCGGCACAGGCCTGTCTCCCTTCGGCGATCGGGGATTGGTGATTGGTGTTCGCGGTCGGCACCCGTACGGTGCCTTCGCCTGGTCCGGATCCTTGCGAAGGCACCGTACGGGTTGCCGCCTGGGGCCCTGTGAGGATCCTCGCCGCCCTCGAGCACCCCAGTCAATCCTGGGGATCTCTAGCCATCCCCAAGCTGTAGCTTGGGACTTATGACTCTGGATGACCTTCGCGTGTTCGTCGCCGTGTGCCGGGCCGGGAGCCTCAGCGCCGTGGCCCGCGAGCTGACCTGTACACAGTCGGCAGTGAGCCAGCACGTGAAGCGGCTGGAACGGGAGACCGGCGTGAGCCTGCTGGAGCGCCAGCCGCGCGGAGTCGTGCCCACCGCGGCCGGGCGCATCCTCTACGACGCCGCCGCCGACGGCATCGCCGGACTCGATCTCGCGCTCCGCCGTCTCGGGGATCTCGTGAACGGGGAAAGCGGCTCCGTGCGGATCGCCACCGGCGGAACGACCGTACGGCACTTCATGGCCGAGGCGATCGTCTCCTTCCGCAGGCAGTACCCCAAGGTGAGCCTGGAGTTCCAGACCGAGACCTCCGGCCGCCGCTGCTTCGACGCCCTCCTCTCCAGCAACCTGGACCTGGCGTGGATCACCATCGGAGAGCCCGTACGCGGCATAGAACAACGGCCTGCCGTCGCCCTGCCCTGGGTGCTCGCCGTACGGGCCGACGACCCGCTCGCGAGCCGCCCCCGCATCGACGCCTCCGACCTCGCGGGCATCCGTCTCGTCCGGCTGCCGCCGAACTCCGCCTCCGGCGGCCGGCTCGACGCCGCCTTCGCCGAGCTGGGCATCCGGGTCGGCTCCGACACGAGCGTCGCCGACTGGGACACCGCCCTGCTGCTCGCCGAACTCGGCCTGGGGCACGCCGTCGTACCCGCCGTACCCGGCCTGCACGAGTCGGGTGAGGACGGGCCACTGCGGCTCGTACCCCTACCCGCACTGCCGCCACTGTCGGTCGGCTGGGCCGTACGCCGCTGGGACGCCCTTCCTCCGCTCGCCCGCGCCTTCGCCGACACCGTCACCCGTAGCTGCGCGCAGAGGTCCACCGGTGCGTGCAGCGGCGGCAGCGTACCGGCCGGGCAGGCCGCACTTTCCGACCTCAGCTGCCGGGCGACTCCTGGCAGTGCTTGACCGAGCCCGCGCGGGGCCGGCCGCCGATGAGCGTGACCGCCTCGGCGCCGGCGCGGCAGCCCTGGCGTGCGGCTGCGGCCGGGTCGTGGCCGGACAGGCGGGCGGCGAGGAAGGCTCCCGTGAAGGCGTCGCCCGCGCCCGTGGTGTCGACAGGGGTGGCGGGCTCGGCCGGGACCTTGGCGACGACCGCGCCGGAAGCGGCCACCACCGCGCCCCCGGAGCCTTGGGTGGAGACCACGAGGGGAAAGCGACGGCTCAGCGCGGCCGCCGCGTCGGCCGGCTCGGCCAGGCCGGACAGGAGCGCGGCCTCGTCGTGGCTGGGCAGGAGGACGTCCGCCCCCGCGACGGCCGCGAGGAAGCGGTCCACCCCGAAGCGAGCGATGAAGCCCGCGGAGGCCGGGTCGACGCTCACGGGGACGGAGCGCGCCCGGGCCGCCTCCATCGCCAGCCGGGCGAGCGCGCGGCTCGCATCGGCGAAGAGGAGATAGCCGGAGACGTGCAGATGGCCGACCCCGGCCAGGAGGTCGTCACTCCAGTCGGCGGTCGACAGCCGCAGCACCGCCCCGCTGTCGGTCAGGAACGTCCGTTCGCCGTCCGCGCCCACCAGGCAGACCACCGTGCCGGTGGGAACCTCGGGGTCGACCACCAGGTACGGGCGGACACCGGCCGCGCGGAGAGCACGCTCGTGTCCCTCTGCCGCGTCCGCGCCCACCCGGGCCAGGATGCGCACGTCCCGGGCACCAGAATGGGCGGCCCAGCAGGCCGCATTGGCACCGGCGCCGCCCGGAAGAGTGCTGATGCGGGCCGCCGTGTCGGTCATCGGGGCGAGTGGCGTGCGGTGGCGGGCGACGACATCCGTCACCACGTCACCGACGACGAGCAGCGCACCACTCCCGACGCCGGTCACGAGGCGTACTCCGTGGCGATCTCGGCCGCCAGCCGCACATTGCCCCGCACCGCGGCCACGTTGGCCTCCAAGGACGCGCCGTCCGTGTGCCGGACGAGGTAGTCGAGGAGAAAGGGAGTGACCGCCTGCCCGCTCACCCCGTCCCGCTCACACGCCGCCAGCGCCCCGGCCAGCACCCGGTCGTGCAGGGCCGGGTCGAGCTGCTGCGCTTCGGGTACGGGGTTCGCGACGATCAAAGCCGACGGCGGACCGCCGAGCACGTCCTGAGCGCGCAGCACGTCGGCCACCTCCGCCGCCGACCCGGCCGTCCAGTCGACCGGCTCGCCCGAACTGCTGAGATAGAAGCCCGGAAACCGCGACGTCCGGAAACCCAGCACACCGACGCCCAACGTCTCCAGGCGCTGGAGCGTCGCCGGCACGTCCAGAACCGACTTCACCCCCGCGCAGACCAGCGCGATCCGCTCCTTCGCCAGCAGACGCAGGTCGGCCGACTCGTCCTGGGTCTGCGTCCACTCGCGATGGACCCCACCCAGGCCACCCGTCGCGAAGACGCGGATCCCGGCCCGTGCCGCGAGGAACGCGGTCCCGGACACCGTCGTCGCCCCGCTCGCCCCGGCCGCCACCGCCGGCGCCAGATCCCGGTGCCCCAGCTTACGGAGCCCTTCCTCGCCCGCCACCCGCGCCAATTGCGCCTTGTCCAGCCCGATACGGGGCTTCCCGTCCAGCACCGCGACCGTCGCGGGCACGGCGCCGCAGGCCCGTACGAGCCCCTCCAACTCCTCCGCCACCAGCAGATTCCGCGGCCGGGGCAGGCCGTGAGCGATGATCGTCGACTCCAGAGCGACCACCGGCCGACCGCGGTCCAGCGCCTCCCGCACCTCGTCCGCCACGACCAGCAGCCGCTTGCCCGACACCTCTGACATCGCAGGTCCCTTCCGTCGCACCACGCATGACGCTGCTCACTGGATCCCTGATGCACAGAGCCGTTCCCCACCCCGTGACGTCGGAAGCCTCCGGCAGGACGTAAGGTCGGTCGAACTCACGGAGGGGTGACGCAGTGCGAACTCGGATGCTGGTCTTCGGTCTCTACGCCGACGAGGCCGGTCTGGAATGGGTCCGAAGCATCGTGAGGACCGCGGCCGCCTCGCGCCGTGCCCGCGTGGTGCTGTGGGAGGAACGCGGATTCCCGGAGCGCGACGCGTCGGTGGAGGACCTGTACGACCACCTGGCGGAGCAATGGTCGTACGAGCACCCGGGACAGGAACCGGCGGACCGGCAACTGGTCGAGCTGCGCGTGGGCCTGACCTGCTCCCTGCGGATGTGGCGGCCATTGCGCCGGATGGTGATCTCAGGAATGTGTCCGGAGGAGCTGGAGCCCCACGTGTGCAGAGTTCCCTGGGCCGCCATGTGACCGTTCGGCCACGTGCGATGAACGTTGTGACGGAACGTTGTGACGGAACGTAAAGAAGTTGTCACATCTGACGGGGTGACGCGGGAAAACAGCCGTGGTTGGCTCACCGCAGAGCAAGATCCACTCGATTCCCCGCCGGAGGAACAGCGTGTCCACCGTCTGTCGCCCCGTTCTCTGCCTGCCCGACCACACCGCGACGCTCGACGAAGTCGTCGCACACATGGGACGGCGGCACGCCGGCCATCCCCGGATCGGCTCCGCACTGCAGTTGATGCGCAATACCTCGGTCCGGACGAGATCGCTCGTCGACCCCTTCGAGGAGGTGACGCGATTCCGTACCTTCGGCGAGCGGATGCGACGCTACGCCGAAGCCGGCACGGCATTAGGGACCCGCGCCGCGGAAGGCGCGCTGGACAACGCCGAGACCTCTCCCGACGACGTCGACCACCTCGTGCTGGTCTCGTGCACCGGCTACCTCCTGCCGGGACTCGACGCCTCCATAGCCAACCGGCTGGGCCTGCGAAGAAACGTCCGCCGCTTCGCCTTCACCCAGGTCGGATGCGCCGGCGGCGCGTACGCACTGGCACGGGCCCGGGAACTGTCCCTCGCCCGTCCCGGGTCGGTGACCCTCGTCGTCGCGGTCGAGCTGTGCTCACTGTCCTACCAACCCGACGACGACAGCATCGCCTCCTTCGTGTCGACCGCCCTCTTCGGCGACGCGGCGGCGGCCTGCGTGGTCCGGGAGGACCGACCCGGCCTGCGCCTCGACGCCTCGTACGAGGACCTTGCGCCGGGGACCCTGGGCCACATCTCCTACGAGGTCGACGAACTCGGCTTCCATTTCGACACCAACCCCCGGATATCCCGCGTGGTGGCGGAGGCGATGCCGGGCCTCGAACAGTGGCTGCAGGCGGAGACGCCCGTCCTGTCGCCCGGCCCGGACTTCCTCGTCAGCCACACGGGCGGGCCCCGCATCATGTACGAGGTCAGCAAAGGGCTCGGCGTCCCACCGGCCCTGTTCGAGCTCAGCGAGAACTCCCTCACCCGGCGCGGCAACACCGCGAGCGTCGTGGTCCTCGACGTCCTCGAGCAGACCTTCGCCAGGCCTCCGCACCACGGCGCCCAGGGCCTGGTGATCGCCTTCGGCCCGGGCGTCACGACGGTGGCCGTCACCGGCACGTGGAGGTCATGATTGCGTTGGCGGGACGGCCGGTTGCCCGGTCGCGTCCGGCTACGTTCAGCCAGGTTGGAAGAATGCGAGCAATTTCCGGCTGGCGTCCGGTGACGTCAGGATTTCGTGAACGTGCGCGGACTGCCGACCGGCGGCGCTGGTGCGTTCGAACATTTCGCGTTCGTATTCTTTGACGGCGGCGGGAAAGTCGCCCGGGTGCGCGGCCAGCGCGAGACCGAGCAGTGCGCCGTCGAGCAGCGCCATGTTGGCACCCTCTCCCACCGGCGGCATCAGGTGCGCGGCATCGCCCAGCAGCGTGACGCCCGGCCTCGACGGCCAGGTCAGGCCGATCGGGAGGGTGGTGATCGACCGTGGCACGATCGTGTCGTCGCAGGCGGCGATCAGTGCGGTGAACCGTGGGTCCCAGCCGGCGAACAGGTCGATCAGCCGCACCCGGGCGGCGGCCGGGTCGTCGAACGGGATCCCGCTGGTGGCGAACCAGTCCTCGGCGGTGTTGTAGAAGTTGAGACCGATGCGTACGCGGCCGTCGCCGTTGCGCTGCGCCGCCAGGGACTGTCCGTCGCCGAACACCCAGAAGTTGCCGCGCCCGACCATCGCCGCGAGGTCGGGGTAGGTGCGGTCGATGTCGGTAATGCAGAGCTCGACGATGTTGTGGCCGATGTGCGCCGGGCGGGCGTCGGTGAGCAATGGGCGGACCCGGGAGTTCGCGCCGTCAGCGCCGACCAGCAGGTCGTACGTCGCGCTGCTGCCGTCGGTGAAGTGCAGCAGGTCGTGGTCGGCGTAGGCGAACGAGTGCCCCCAGCGCACCACGTCTTCGGGGAGGGAATCCAGCAGCAGGTTGCGCAGATCGGCGCGGTCGACCTCGGGTCGCTCAAGTGGGGCGTCCTCGGGTGTGTCCTCCTGGAGCAGCGGGGTGCCGTCCGGCTCGAGAAGCCGCATGTCCTGGCCTTCACCACGGGCTATTGCGTAGAACTGGTCGATCAGACCGGCCTCGCGCAGCGCCCGCTGCCCCGAGTGGATGTCGAGCATGCCGCCCTGCCCGCGCGCGCCGCGTGACGGTTCGCGTTCGTACACGACGGCGTCGATGCCGTGCACGTGCAGCACACGGGCGAGAGCCAGGCCGCCGAGGCCGGCTCCGACGATGGCGATGGTCATGGTTGCCTCCCCTTCGATACACCGTACTTGCCGATACGCCGTATCGCCTGATGCTGTGTACTGTTAGCGGCATGTTGGTGTGGGAGAGGCCGGAGCCGCCGAATCGACCTGTGCCGGCCCCGCTGAACCGAGAGCGGATCGTGCGGGCGGCGATCCAGTTGGCCGACGCGGACGGTCTGGAGGCGGTGTCGCTGCGCAAGGTCGCCGCCGCGCTGGGCGTCGGGCCGATGCGGCTGTACGGCTACATCGCCGGCAAGGAGGAGTTGCTCGACCTGATCGTCGACGCGGTCCACGCTGAGATCCGGCCGGTCGGAGACGGTTGGCGGGAGGTGCTGCGGTCTCTTGCCGAAACCACCCGGCAGGCCGCTCACGAGCACGAATGGCTCGCCGATCTGCTCGGTGGGCGACCGCGGCTCGGGCCGCACGCGCTGGCCAGGGGGGAGGCCGTGGTGGCCGCGCTGGACGGCGTCGATGTGGACGCCATCATGCCGGTGGTCACCGCGGTCGACGCGTACGTGATCGGCGCGGTGCGTCGGGAGATCGCCGAGCGACGTGCCGAGCGGGCCACCGGGATGGACGAGAAGCGTTGGCAGGCCTCACTCGGGCCCTATCTGGAACGGACCTTCGCCACCGGCCGATTCCCCGCGCTCGCCACGGTGGTGCGCGACGCCGCCCACCTGGACGCCGACCACACCTTCCGGATCGGCCTCGACTTCCTGCTCGACGGCATCGAGGCCCGCATCTCGAGGTGACGCGCGGCCGAAGCGGGACCCCGGCGCGCGGAGACCGCGCGCCGGGCACCGCGCCGCGCGCGGTCTATTCGGCGATCGGCTCGATGATCGCCTCGGTGACCGCGTAGAAGATCGTGTAGTGCGCGTCGTCCTGCGTGAATGCCTGGACGCGCGTCCCAAGCCCCCTTTCCGACTCGGTGATGACGATGCCGCCGAGCCAGTCGTCCGCATCCGGGGAGTCCTCGTCGAAGAGGTCCACGGTGCACTGACCGGTGAAGTTCCTGGCGAAGTCGATACGACGCTCTTGGCCGTCATTGATGTCGACGGGGCCCCAGATCCTTCCGCCGTTGAAGTTGAGGTAGGCCTCGTCGGCACCAGTTCCGTCTTCTGTCGTCTGGCACGCGAGCTTGAAGAGATTCGCCCTGGCAGCCATAGTGGTCTCCTTCGATCCAACTGCCTTCGGGTTCCGACCGGACTGGGCACGCGGGAATTCTCCATGAAATCCGGATACTTACCGGTCCTCTCGACCCGTAGCGTCAGACTAGGCGTACAAGCAAACTCTGGCGATCAGAGATACGGGGCGTACGGCAGCATTACCGGGGGCGCATAATCTGCTCTTAGCGCCTCACAATTGACGTATGGAAATATATTCACATCTCGACTGTCCGGAGGTGTCGAGAGGAGTGAAGTCCGACCGGCTACGCCGCGTGGCCGCCGTCGACGGCGAATTCCGCCCCGGTGACGTATTCCGCACCGGCCCCCGCGAGGAACCCCACCATCGACGCCACTTCGTCCGGTGCCCCGAACCGGCCCAGCGCCGTCATGGCCGCCTGGCCCTCGGCGTAGGGGCCGTCCGCCGGGTTCATGTCCGTGTCGACCGGGCCCGGATGAACGATGTTCGCCGTGATCCCGCGCCCGCCGAGCTCCCGCGCCAGCGCCTTGGTGAGGCCGATCAGCGCGGACTTGCTCATCGCGTACAGCGTGCCGCCCGGGCCCGGCACGCGCTGCGTCATGCACGTGCCGATGGTGACGATCCGGGCTCCGCGCTCCATCCGCGCGGCCGCCGCCTGCGACGTCACGAACACCCCGCGCACGTTCACCGCGAGCACCCGGTCCACATCGGCGAGCGTCAGGCTCTCCAGTGGCCCGAGCAGCCCGACGCCCACGTTGTTGACCAGGACGTCCAACCGCCCGAAGGCCTCCGCCGTGCGCTCCACCGCCGCCACGGCCCCGGCCGCGTCCGCCGAGTCCGCCCGCAGGGCCAGCCCGCGACGGCCCGTCGCCTCGATCTTCCCTACGACCTCCCGGGCCGCCTCCTCGCCCTGGACGTAGGTGATCGCCACGTCGGCGCCCTGCTGGGCCAGCCGCAGGGCGGTGGCCGCGCCTATGCCACGGCTGCCACCGGTCACCAGGGCCACCTTGCCGGTCAGGTCGCCGTTCACGCCGTTCATCGGGAACTCCCTCATCGTGTTGCTCAGCAGTGGTTACGGGCTCCATCAAATCCCCGTACGCCACTGGGCGCTGGCGGCTATCGGACGCCAAGCTTTCCTGGCTGCTACTTCCCCAGTTGCCGTAACCGATTCGATCAGTTGACACTGGTATTTACGCCGAATCACTCCTGAGAACAGTGGTCCGCCCCTACTCGTTCCGCACTGCAGGCGGGCCCAGGCACAACGAGTGGAGAGATCATGGCAAAGTCTCGCCGAGCCCTTAAATACGTACTGTGTGGAATCGTCGCGTCGCTGTTCGCAGTGATCTGGAATCAACCTGCATACGCGTGGACCTGGGTCCGTAACGCCACCGTGTACAACGGCGCGAGCCTGTGCGTGCAAGGCAACGCAGGAATCGACCACGTCCGTCCCGGAGTGTTTTCCGGCAACCTCGCGTACGGGGACGTCTTCGCGCGGAGCGGCGGTTGTGGTGGCGGATTGACCAATTCGTCGCCTACGGCCGCGGCGGTGAAGGTCGAGGTGTGGAAGTGGAACGGGTCCGCCTGGACGATGTGCCGGAGCACCGACTGGAAGTACGGCCCCACCGGGGTCAGCGGTGGGGACCTCGGCGGCCCCTATGGACCCAGCTGGGTCTTCGACTACGGCGGGTCGTCATCTTGCGGGCCGGGCTCGTACGAGACGAGGGCCCATGTGTATGTCTGGGACGGGTCCGACTGGCGCGGGGGCGCCGTCCGGTCCGGTGCCGAGAACGTGCCGTGACCACTGTGGGAAGCGGGTCCGTGCACGGCGCACAGACCCGCTTCCGTCGATCCTGCTGCCCGCGGGACCTACCAGGTCACAGGGATCCCCGCCGGCATGATGGCCATGCGGTTGGGGTGCCAGGGAACCTCCGCCGGCGGCACGGCGAGGCGGATGCCGGGGAGGCGGTCGAGGAGGACGCGGAAGGCCACGTCCGACTGGCGGCGGACCAGGTGGGCGCCGGGGCAGTGGTGGCGGCCGTAGCCGAAGCGCAGGTGCGGGTTGGGGGAGCGGGTGGGGTCGAAGTTCTCCGGGTCGGAGAACGCCGCGGGGTCGAAGTTGACCGCGTCCAGGGAGAGCAGGATCATCTCGCCCTCCTTCACCTGAGCCGATCCGAGCTCCGCGTCCCTGGTGACGAAGCGGGGGATCGCGTTGCCCAGGACGACGCTGCAGCGCAGGAGCTCTTCGACGCACTGCGGCATCGTCTCCGGACGGGCCCGCACCGCGTCCATCACGTCGGGCTTCTGGAGGAGGTTGAACGCCGCCACTCCGAGGAAGCTCGCGAAGTCCTCGTAGCCGCTGACGAAGAGGACGGACACGATGTTCGACAGCTGCTCGTCCGTCAGCCCCTGGTGCTCGGCGTTGAGGTCGGCGAGGCGGTCCGCCAGGCCGCGCGGCTCGCCGGGGCGGCGAGCCGACATGTGCTCGTGCATGTACACGCGGATCTCCTCCCAGTTGCGGGCGAGTTCCTCGTGCGATGGCGTGACCATGGTCAGGTCCAGGTCGGCCCGTACGGCGAGCCAGGTGTGGTCCTCGAAGGGCAGGCCGAGCAGCCGGCACATGCACTGCCCGGCGACCCACTCCGCGAAGTGGCGCTGCAGGTCGCCGGTGCCGCCTTCCCGGACCATCGCGTCCAGGCCCTCGCGGGTGACGGTCTCGACCCAGTCGGCGGGCAGTTCGGGCTGGTTGCGGCCGAGGGCCTTGAGCACCTCGTCGCGCAGGCCGGCCTTCTGCAGGTGGTTCATGGCGTCGAGCAGTTCGGGCGCCAGGATCGGGGCGTCCTGGCCCGGGCTGTCCGCCTCGGCCAGCACGGAGCGGGCGAAGGCACGGTCCCGCATCACGCGCTGCGTCAGCTCGTAGCCGGTGACCAGCCACGCCTCGTCGCCGGAGTTGGTGCTCACCCGGGCCACGGGGCAGCGGCCGCGCAGCTCGGTGAGTTCGGGGGCGAGCCGGTCGCCCCGGGTACTGAAGGGGTAGTGCGGGAGGGGCTGTTCGTTCGGGGCTTCCTCGGAGGGCGCCGGTGCTTGGGGTGCGGTCACGGGGTACGGGCCTCTTTCATAGGTGCGTGTGCGGTCTTGCTGGGGTCGCTGGGGTTGCGCAGAGGTGCGTCGTCGGCGCCGGGTCTCACCAGCGCACGGGCAGCCGGGCCGGTGCGCGCAGCGGGGTCGACTCGTCCCAGGGGATGGTCTCCGCCGGCACGGCGAGCTCGATGTCGGGCAGGCGCTCGAGCAGCACCTCGATCGTGATGGCGAGTTGCATACGGGTCAGGTGCCCGCCCGTGCACGCGTGCGGACCGTGCCCGAACGCGATGTGCGCGTTGGGGGTCCGGGTCAGATCGAGGCGGTCGGGATCGGCGAACGCCTGCGGGTCGCGGTTGGCGGACGCCGGCACCGGGATCACCGCGTCACCGGCACGGATGTGCTGCCCGTGCAGGGTGAGGTCTTCCGTCGCGACGAGGATGTTGATGGCGTTCATCAGCGGGACGTAGCGCAGCAGCTCATCGACCGCCGTGCCGATTCCCTCGGGCTCCTCGCGCAGCCTCCGCAGCTGCTCGGGGTGGGTGAGCAGCACCAGCAGCGCGTTGCTCGTGTGCTGGATGTTGGTCTTGTAGCCGGCCATGAGCATGGTGACGACGAAGCTGACGACGTCGTCCCGGACCAGCTCGCTGCCCGGGCGGCGGGTCTCGGCCAGCAGCAGCCGGATGTAGTCCTCGCCCTCGCTGTCCTTCTCCCTGAGGGAGATGAGCCCGTCGGCGTAGTCCTGCAGGGCGTACAGCGCCGCGAGCACCTCCTCCATCGTCAGCCCGGCGGCGCCGAGGAGCGCGAGGGTGTGCGGCAGGTAGATCTCACGGTCCTCGTACGGCAGCCCGGTCGTCTCGCACAGCACGCGCAGCGGCAGCGGGTCGGTGTAGGCGGCGACGAGGTCCGCCGTGCCGTCCCCGGCTTCGGCCCCGGCCACCATCGCGTCGATGAGCTCCCCGGCCATCGCCCGGATCCGGGGCTCCATGAACTTCAGCCGGCTCCGGCCGAACATCGGCAGCACGGTGCGGCGTACGCGCTCGTGGTGCGCGCCCGTCATCTCCAGGAAGGTCGGCAGGGCCGGCGGCGGGGCGTCGTCCCCTTCGCGGGGCGGCCAGGCCGACAGCAGCGGCCGGATGAGCCGGGGGTCGGCGAACGCGGCGCGCGCGTCCTCGTAGCGGCTGATCAACCAGCCCGTCTCGCCGTTGGGGAGCAGCGCCTTGACGACGGGCTGCTCGGCGCGCAGGCGGGCGTAGGCGCACGGCGGTCCGGCGGTACCGGGCTCGACGTCCGGGACCGGGATGATGTCCTCGGGGTGGTTCATGCGGCGTGCTCCGATTCCGCCGCCGCGGCGTGCGGCGCGCTGTGACCCGGGGTGTGCGTGGGGCGTGTGAGGTAGCCGGAGGCGAAGAAGTAGTCCAGGTAGCGGTCCAGCAGCGCGGAGTCGACCGGCGGGCAGTGCAGTCCGCTGTCGGCCAGCGCTTCCTCGGCGTTGCGCCGGCCCAGGACCGGGAAGATGTCCTTGAGGTACATCTCCTTGACGGACATGTCGGCGTTGCGGCTGCGGTCGACGCACAGGGACACGAACGGCGCCGTGGCGCTCGTCGGGTTCTCGGCGACGTAACGCACCAGCTCGCCGACCCAACGGTCGTACGGCAACGTGCGCAGGGTGAAGCCCGCCGCACGCATCCGGTCCAGGACGTCCGAGAACATCGCCGGGCGGGGGTTGGTGACGTGGTAGACCCGGCCGTCGGCAGGCTGGTGCGTGGCGATGTGGACCAGGGACTCGGCGAGGTGGTCGACGGGGACGAAGTCCATCGGCAGCTCGATGTCGGGGGCCAGTCCCGTTTCGGCGACCGTCTTGAACAGCGAGCAGATGGCCGTCTCGGTGTTGCACGCGCCGGTCGCCCGGTCGCCCGTCACCTCGTACGGCCGGTACACGGCCACCGGCAGGCCCTGTGCGGCGGCTTGCTGCAGCACGCCCTCGGCGACCCACTTGCTCTCGGCGTAGCCCATGGTGAGCCCGTCCGCGTGGGCCAGAGGCAGGTCCTCGTCCACCTCGCGCACTCCGGCGGTGCCGAACCCGGCGACGACGGCGACGGTCGAGACGAAGTGCACCGGGACCCGGCGGGGTGCCGCGATCCGGATGACCTCCCGGGTTCCGTCGACGTTGGCCGGCCGCAGCTGCTCGTACGGGTAGAGGAAGTTGACCCGGGCGCCGTTGTGCACGATCAGGTCCATCCGGCGGGCCAGTTCGGCGGCGTGCTCGGCCGACAGCCCCAGCCCCGGCTCGGTGAGGTCCCCGGGGAAGCACTCCACGCGCCGCCACTCGGCCTCGTCGAGGTGCAGCCCGTAGCGGGCGAGCGCGGTACGCACCCGCTGCTCGGCGTGCGCCGGGCTCGTCGCCCGTACGGGGCAGTGGACGCGGGCGGCCGTCGAGCGCATCAGCCGGTGCAGCAGGAACACCCCGACGAACCCGGAAGCGCCCGTGAGCAGGACGTCCTTCGGGTCGTGCGGGTGCGGTGCCGGGCCTTCGGCGGGCGGGAGGTCGAAGCCGAGCTCGGTCTCGGCGGCGAAGTCGACGGCCGGTTCCGCGTCGTCCGCCCGGCCGAAGCCGCCCCGGGCCTCGCGCACGGCGGCGGTGAAGCCCTCGAGGGTGGGCGCTGCCAGCAGGGCCCGGATGAGGGTGGAGCCCAGGGCGGCGTCGAGGCTCAGCACGGCGAGGGTGCGGGTGACGGCCTCCGACGCGAGCAGGGAGTCGCCGCCGAGGAGGAAGAAGTCGTCCTGGGGCGTGGGGCGTACGCGCAGCACCCGCTGCCACACCTCGGTGAGGACGTCGAGCAGGCCCTCGACCTTCGGCTCTTCCGTCTCCGCCACGTCCATGTCGTCGTCGCGGCCGGTCAGTGGCGCGGCGGACTTCAGGCGGGCCCGGTCGACCTTGCCGCCGCTGGTCACCGGGAAGTGCTCCATCGGCACCAGGACCGGGACGGCCTGCGGGGGCAGCCACTGCGCGCAGTACGCGCGCAGGTCGGGCAGCGGCAGGGGGCGGCCGGGTACGGCGGCGGTGACGTAGGCGGTCAGGGCACCCGACTCGACCTCGACGACGGCCTCGCCGACCTCGGGGTAAGCGCGTAATCGGGTCTCCACCTCGTCGAGCTCGACGCGCGCGCCGCGCAGCTTGACCTGGCGGTCCAGGCGCCCGCGGTACTCCAGCAGGCCGTCGGCGGTCCGTGCGACCCGGTCGCCGGTCCGGTAGAGCAGCCCGTCCGGTTCCACGGCGGGCAGCGGGACGAAGCGGTCGGCGGTCAGCCGGGGGTCGCCGAGGTAGCCCAGGGCCAGTCCGTCGCCGCCGACGTACAGCTCCCCCTCCTCGCCCGGCCCCGCGACCGAGCCGTCGGCCCGCAGGACATGGCACGTGGAGGCGCCGAAGGGGCGGCCCAGGGGAACGTGCGTGGCGTCCTCGGCCAGGGGGCTCAGCACATGGGCGGTGGAGACCACGGAGTTCTCGGTCGGGCCGTAGAAGTTGACCACCGTGGTGCCGGGGCAGGCCGCGAGGACCGCGTTCGCGAGGTGCGGGTCCATGGCCTCCCCGCCGGCGGAGACGAAGCGCAGGGTGGACAGCGCCTCGGGGCGGGTGCGGGCGACGAGGTGGAAGACGCTCGTCGTCAGGTACGCCACGGTGACGTCCTGCGTGCGGAAGAGCTGTTCCAGGGCGAGGGGCGAGAGCAGCTCCTCGCGGTCGGCGATGACCAGGCAGGCGCCGGTGAGCAGCGCGCCCCAGATCTCGATCGTCGAGGCGTCCGAGGACAGCCCGTAGGCGTGCAGCACCCCGTCGCCCGGGGCGGGCGGGGACAGCTCGGAGTCGGACAGCACGAGGCGCACCACGCCCCGGTGGGGTATCGCGACGGGCTTCGGGCGGCCGGTCGTACCGGAGGTGAAGACCACGTAGGCGCAGTCGGCCGCGGAGCCGGTACGGGGGTGGTCGGCGCCGGTGGCAACGTTGTCGGCGGGAGGCGTGGAGCCGACGCCGGCGGGGTGGTCGAGGGAGCCGACCTCGACTGACGCGCGTAGACCACGCACGGGGCGCGTGCTGCCCGGCAGAGTGACGGCGGCGCTCAGCCCCGCGTCCTCGGCCATGGCCCGCAGCCGGGCCGGCGGAAGGTCGTCGTCGAGCGGTACGTACGCGCAGCCGGCCTTGAGGATGCCCAGCAGCGCCACCAGCGCTTCCAGCGAGCGGCTGCCGCACACGCCGATGAGGTCACCGGGCCGGACGCCGCGTGCGAGCAGGCGCGCCGCCAGGGCGTCGGCATGGGCGTCGAGTTGCCCGTACGTCACGGTGCGCTCCCCGTGCCGGGCCGCCGGCGCGTCCGGCCGCGCCGCGGCCTGCGCCTCGAACAGCTCGGGGATGAGGCTGTCCCGGGGATATCCGGTCGCGGTCGCGGTCGCGCCGGACGCCGCCGGCGACGGGGTGGGGGCCGGGGCCGGCGAACGGGGTAACAGCAGGCGTGACGAAACGTCGGTGTCGGTCATCAGGTCCTTCTTGCTTGAGCGGTTTGGTGCGGTGCGCACGGGGTGTGCGGGTCATGCGGTGCGCGCCGTGTGCGCGGTACGGCGATGGGGATGATGTGCCGGCGCTCAGCCGGCGCTGCCGTCCTGGCCGGCGCCCGCTTCGGCGAAGTCCGCCGCGAAGGCGGCGAAGTCGGCGGTGCGCCAGTGCTGCGGGCGCATGCGGAAGACGACGTCCTCCTCGAGCTGGCCGGAGGTCGCCGCCAGGTAGGCGTCCGCCTCCTCGGGGTCCAGGTACCGCCGGGTCAGCGCCTCGCGCACCGCCGGGTCGACCGGGTCCTCGATCGCCGTGACGGGCCCCTCGACGCTGACGTAGCGGTACGGCCGGCCCTCGTCCTGTGCGCAGAGGCTGAACCGGCCGGCGGCGCGCAGGAGTCGCGCCTTGATCGTCTCCCGGCCCATCTGGACGATGACGTCGCCGCCGGGCTCGTAGCCGTACCACACCGGCACGATCAGGGGGGCGCGGTCGCCGCCCCGGGAGTCGGTGACCCCGAGGACGCCGACGCGCGGTTCGGCGAGGAAGCGTTCACGGTCGGGGCGGGGCATGGAGGGCAGCATGTGTTTCGGGCTCCTGTCCTGGTGGCTGGGACGTCGCGGCTTGAATGGTGTTGTTGCGGCGCCGTCGTCTGTTGAGCAATCTTGAGAGCGAATGATCAATCCCCGACCGAATAGCTGATAAACACGGGATTTAGACGGTTTTGAGCCTCTTCTTGTCGGAGCGTGGCGGGAAGTGTGCGGTGGGTGATCATCGCAGGCGGGAGCGGTCGCGAGGCCGGAGACGGCGGGGGATGCGCGGCGTGCCGCGCGACTGTTCGCCCTTCGGCCGCAGGGGCCCTTCGATGTGCCGTCATGTCCGGATCACGCCGCTGGAGTCGGGCCGTCACGCCGACCCGGTCCCGGGGGGGCCTTGCCCCGGCGTCTGTGCCACCGCTGCGACGTGGCAGGCTGAGGGAGCGGTGAGCAGGCACGACACAGGAGCAAGAGGCATGGACGCGGTGCCGGTCGAGGAGGCGGTCTGGACCTGGGAGCGCGCGCTTCCGCTCAAGTACGTACTGGTCAGCGAGGAGTGGGACGGCGAACAGATCGTGTGGGCGCGCTGCGCCGACGCCGACGGCCTCTTCGTCGACCCGACCCCGCGCCGGGAACGGCTGACCTTCGTGGGCTGCGCCCCGACCGGGCGGCTGCGCAAGGCGGTTGAGCGCGCCGGCAGCCAGGCGGTTGGAATGGACGGACCGGTTGAGCCCGTCGAGGTCGCGGACCTCTCCCTCATCGTGGACTTTCCCGTGCCCGGGGCCGACCCCGAGGCCGCCTCCCACCACGCCTACGACTCGCACCACTGGGAACTGCTCGCCCCCGTCCTGCTCGACTGCCGCCCCTCCGCCCACGACGCGTCGCTGGTCGACGTGATCGTCGAGGCCGAGATCGACGGCCCGGCGTGGCGGCCCGCCGAGCCCGCGGACGCCCGTTGGCTGCTGTTCAACGGCGCGGGCGGCGCCGGTCTGGGGGAGTGCCGTCGGATCGAGGGCCTGTACGCCGAGCGCCCCTTCCCCTCCGCGCCGCCGATGCGGCTGATCGGCTGCGAGCCCGGTGAGCAGCTGCTGCGACGGCTGGTGCGCCCGCGCGCCGACGGCGATCGCGTCATGCTGCTCGCCGTGGACCGGTCAGGTCGTGTGATGCGCATCGAGGAACACATGCCCCTGGAGGTCGTCGCCTCCCGCCCGTCCGCGCTCGGCGCACCCCTCGTGGACCTCTGGCTGCGCAACGGCCCGGCCGCCCGGCCGGTGCCGGCGGCTCGACCGGTGTGGGACGCCTGGTTCGAGGGCCCGCCGGCCGAGCCCGGCTCGTGGGCCGCGTTCCCGCCCGAGGGCCGGGCCGAGTGGGCCGCCTTCGCCGCCGCCCGTCAGGGCGCCGGCCGGCCGCTGCCCGACCCCGTGCGGCACCTCGACGGCCGGCACGTCACCGACGTGCCGGCGCTGATGTGCGCGCTCGGCGAGGCGATCGCGGGCCCCGGCGGCCACTACCACCAGTGCTGGGTCACCTTGCGCGGCTGCCCGTGCGGAGGGGAGTGGCCGCCCGCGCCGTTCACGCTGGTCTGGCACGACGCCGAAGTGGCCAGGCGCGCGCTCGCCTCGGTGAGCGTGGATACGGCGGGCGAGACGCCGTACGTCGACGACGTCCTGCGATTGCTCGCACGGGTCGGCATCACCGTGGAACTCCGCTGATCCTCGGAAAGCCCGGGTGGTAGGGGCCGGGGCCGACCGTCCCGTATCGTTGTTGATCATGTACACGTACAGACGTGCCGCGCGTGCCAGGGCGCCGCGCGCCAAGGCCGTGACCGCCACCCTGGCCCTGGTTCTCGCGGCAGCGACCCTGTCCACCGGCTGCGGTACGGACAACGGATCCGGTCCTGCCAAGTCCAGCGAGTCCAGCAAGTCCGGCAGGCCTGGCGAACTGCCCAAGCCGGTCGAGTTGATCCTCGACACCCCGCGGCTCGAGCGGGCGCTGCCGGATCAGTTCAGCGTCCCCGCTGACGTCGCGCAGCCCCGCAACCGGAAGGCGTGGGACTCGTACGACCTCACCATCTGCCAGTCCGAGGAGTGGCAGGCCAAGTGGTGTGCCCAGGCCCTCTCGTTCGGTATCGCCGCGTTCACGAACATGCAGGACCAGGAACTTTCCGTCCGGCTGATCTCCTTCACCACGCCTGAGAAGGCCGCCGGACTGTTCGCCGGCGAGGGGACGGAGGACGAGGTCGGGAAGAATCCGCCCGGCGACCAGATCGACGGCTTCGAGATCTCCCCGGGCCAAGGCTGGGAGGGCCGCGGGATCAATGTCCGGCAGGGTTCGGTGATCGCGAGCATCAAGTACACATGGAAGCAGGGGACGGCCATTCCGTCCGACCGGCTCATGTCCGTCACCAGGATGACCGTCGAGCGGATCCAGCAGGCACTGCGCGGCGAGGCGCCCGTCGCGTCGGTCCGCCCTTAAAGTTAGAACAACCTTCTACCCGGCGCGGACAAGACGCCGACGGCCTGTTGTCAGTGGTCCCGTGCATGATCGGTCCTATGACTGAGAGCACCACCGACGCGCTGCACGCGCTCGCCCGTCAGCACCTGCCCGCCGAGATCGCCGAGCGGTGGATCGGACTGCTGCGGCCGGCCCTGGGTCTGGAGAAGGCCACGGACGCGGCGGCGGGTGCGGTCGTCGGCCGACTCGGCGGTCTGCCGGAGCTTCCTGAGCACGAGGAGTGGCCGGTATGGGAGGGGCACGGCCCGCTCTCCTTCATCGCCTCCTCGACTGTGCGGCGCTTCCTTCCGCCTCCCTCGACATCGCCGTGCCGGCAGACGGCACACTGGCTTTCTTCTTCTTCGACGGGCAGCTGGACGACGGCCGGGCGGCGGTCTCGCCCTACGATCCCGACAGCTGGGCGGCGGCGCGCGTGCTGTACGTACCGGCGGGCGTCCACCTCGTCGAACGGCCGGCGCCGGAGGGCATCCGCCCCTACCCCGAGGTACGGCTGACGGCACGCGTGGAGACGACGGCCCCCTACCTCTGGCATCCGGTGGTCTACCGGGAGTTCGCACCGATGCCCGATGACCACCCCTTGTGGGACGAGGACTTCCGGGAGGCCCTCTGGGACCTCCCGGGTGCCGGGCACTGCATAGGAGGCCACGCCGACCCGGCGCAGGACGACGTCGAATCCGAGGTCGCCTGCGGCGCCCTGGGCAACCCACCCTTCAATGACCCCCGCATCAATGAGGAGGCGCTGCGCTGGGTGCTGCTCGCCCAGTTCGGCTCGGATGACGACGCCGGCATGATGTGGGGCGACTGCGGCTCCCTGTACTGGCTCATACGCCCCGAAGACCTGGCGGCGCGCCGATTCGACCGTGCCATGTTCACCTGGCAGTGCAGCTGAAGGAACCCTGTGGTTCGTCCGGCCTTCGTACTCCCAGTGCGGGGAAGGCGTGGTCCTGCCAGATGAGGCGGGAGGTCTCCTCCGGGTAGGCGGTGACGACCGGCCGGGTGTCGAAGAGTTGCGTGAGGCGTTGGTCGGTGTCGTACGCGGGCCAGCCCGGGTCGCCGTGGGTGGCGAACGCCGTCCATGCGGTGCGGATGTGGGCGGACAGTGCTTCTGCCTCGGGGGAGGGGCTTTCGCCGATCAGCGTAGCGGGCTGGCCACGGTCCAGGTTGCCGAAGACGAGCGGTACGTCCAGGCCGTGGCAGGCGCCGAGGGCGCCTCCCATGCCGGGGGCGGGCCAGGTCAGTTCGTAGACGTGGGCGCGGCCGCCGGCGGCGGTCTGGGCGTGGGCGAGATGGAGGGTCGGCATGCGGAACAGCCAGTCGGAGTGAACCAGTTCGTACAGCTCGTCCGGGTTCGCGGCCGGAAAGCCGTCGAGGTAACGGCGTGCGCCGTCCTGACCTGGGCCGAAGAGGTGCAGGGCGGTCGCGGCCTGTTCCTGTGTCACCTGGCCGAGCAGGCCGTCGAGCGCGGTGAACAGCCGCTGTTCGTGGCGGGTGTGGCCGACGAGGAGTTCGATGTCCCGGCCTGCGCCGTCGGCCAGCGCCTGCCAAGGAGTGACCGGCAGGACATCACCGTCGACGACCGGCGAGAACGGGATCCGCCTGTGCGCGGCCCGACCCCAGCGTTCGGCCCATCGGTCCATCGTGGCGCCGACCGCATCACCGGCGGCCGACAGCCGGGCCGGGGCCACCGCGGACAGGTCGGCCATCGTCGGCCTCAGTCCCCGTTCGGCGGCGCAGGCGGTGGCGATGTCGGTGGCGAGCTCCGGCGAGAAGAACGTGCCCTGCACACTCTGCGCGACGGCCCGGCCGAAGAGACCGGCCGCACGAGGCATCGCCAGCAGTGCGGCCACCGATCCGCCGCCCGCCGACTGGCCGAAGACCGTGACGCGGTCCGGGTCGCCGCCGAAGGCCCGGATGTTGTCACGCACCCACTCCAAGGCGGCGACCTGGTCGAGTAGGCCCCGGTTGGCGGGTGCCCCCTCGATCTGTCCGAAGCCTTCGAGGCCCACGCGGTAGTTGAACGTCACCACGACGACGCCGCCATCAAGTGCCAGACGGCCGCCGTCGTACTCGGGAAGACCGGACATGCCGATCGTGTAGGCGCCACCCTGGATCCACACCATCACCGGCAACCCTGCGCCCGGGCCCGGCTCGGGCGACCAGACGTTGACTGTCAGCCAGTCGTCGCCCACCGCATCCCGCGCCAGCGCGTCCATGCCGAAATGGCCGCCCTGAGGGGGCGGCGGTCCGTACGACACCGCCGGCCGCATTCCGTCCCACCCTCGTACGGGCCGCGGCGCGGCGAAACGCAGCGGGCCGACCGGCGGCTCGGCGAACGGGATGCCACGGAAGACCGCCATACCCGCTTCCTGGCTGCCGCGCAGTGCTCCGGCCGCTGTGCGGACTTCGGGCCGGGGCCCGGATGGCTGGGACACGGCAGCGGTCATCACGACTACCTCTCTGGGCAGGGGGGCGCGACCACAGGGGTCTCTTCGTGTCGGCCCGGACGCTCTGGAGGATCCCGCTGCATCGCGACGCGCGCCAGCGATTTTCCGGAGGCCGACTGCTGGTCGGCACGCAGCTCCTCGTAGGCGGTCGTGCAACGCACGGGGCGCCCTCCTCGTGCGGATGAGGAGGGCGCCCCGCTCTTGTCCCCGGTGTCGGGGCGGTGGATCAGATCACCGTCACAGCCACTTGGCGGACAGCCCCTGGAGCAGGCCGGCGATCCGTATGCGTGCCGCGCTCGCCGGGTCGAGTCCGAGGATCGAATCGTCGAGCTTGTTGAGCTCCTCGAGGACGAGGATGGCCGCCGCGGCGTCGTCGGGCAGCATCTCCTCCCGCAGGTGACCGGCGAGGGCCAGTGCCGTGGGGTGCTCGAAGACCAGGCTGGCGGACAGGCTGAGCTGGGTCTCCTGAGCCAGCTGGTTGCGCAGTCGCACCGCCGCCACCGAGTCGAAGCCCATGTCCAGGAGCCCGCGGTCCGGGTCGACGAGCGTGCCGTCGGCGTGGCCGAGGACGATCGCGATCTGGTCGCGGACCAGCTCCAGCAGGACCTCTTCCTGCTCCTCCTCCGAGCAACCCGCCAGTCGCTGGACCAGGGAGACGGCGGCGTCCTGAGCCTCCGGTTCGGCGGCCCGGCGGATCTGCGCCGGCTGTGCCGGCCCGGTCGCGGGAGCGTCCTGCGAGCCGGCGACCGCGGTGGCGTCGTCGGCCAGCTCCGCACCGGCGTCGCCGGACGCGGTCACGGCCGCCCGGTCCAGCAGTTCCTCCGGTGCCGCCCGCAGTTCCAGCGAGGCCACCGACAGCACCGGCGCACCCGTGCCGTCCGCCGCCCGCAGCGAGACCGCGTCGGGACCGGCGGGGGACAGGGCGACCCGCAGCCTGGAGGCGCCGACCGCGTGCAGGCCGACCCCCGTCCAGGCGGACGGAAGGTACGTCGCCCGCGCGTCGCCGACGAATCCCGCCAGTACCTCCTGGGCCAACGCCGCTTCCAGCAGGGCCGGATGAACGGCCCAGCGCCCGGCGTCCGGAACCGCCGTCCCCGGCACCGCGGCCGACAGCGCGATGTCGAGGAAGACCTCGTCACCGCGGCGCCATGCCGGGACCCCGGCATCCTCCAGCGGCCACGCGCCGGCGGGCGGCCACGCCTCCGCGGCCTCCGGCTCCTGAGGAGCGCCCACGCACAGCACGGCCGTGGCATGACGCACCCAGTTCCGGTCGAGCCCGTCACGGCCGTGACGGCCCGCGTCACGACGGCAGAACACCGTCACCTCACGACGACCCGACCCGTCCGCACCGCCGACCGAGACCTGCACCTGGACACCGCCCCTTTCGGGGAGGACCAGCGGCTCGTGCGCGGTGAGTTCCTCCACCACGTGGCAGCCGAACTGGAGCCCGGCCTGGAGCACCAGCTCCACGAAGCCGGTCGCCGGGAACAGGGCCGCCCCCGAATCCGGCTGCCCGGCCGGCCAGGAGCCCGAGTCCGCGGCGATGACTCCGGTGAGGAGCCCGCCGTCGGAACCGGGCAGCGGCACCATCGCGGAGACCAGCGGGTGGTCCAGCGCGCCCAAGCCGAAGTCGGCCGCCTCACCCGCCGTACGCGACGGCTCCAGCCAGAAGCGGGTCCGCTGGAAGGCGTAGGTCGGCAGCTCCACCCGACGGGCGCCGGGGAGGAGGGACGGCCAGTCCAGCGGCACGCCACGGACGTGCAGCTGGCCGAGCGCCGTGGTGACCGTGACCGTCTCGGACCGGTCGGCCCGCAGAGCGGGTACGAAGGCGGTGTCGGGGCCCGGGGCGCCCGCCTGCGCCAGCGCGGTCAGCGTCCCGTCCGGCCCGAGCTCCAGGAACGTCGCCGTGCCGAGCTCCCGCAGCCGCGCCAGCCCGTCCGAGAAACGCACGGCCTCGCGGACGTGGCGCACCCAGTACTCGGGCGTGCACAGCTCCTGGCCCGCCACCGTGCCGGTCACGTTCGACACCACCGGGATCCGCGGCGCACGGAAGGCGACGCCGCGGAGGGTCTCGCCGAACTCCGCCAGCATGTCGTCCATACGCGGCGAGTGGAACGCGTGGCTGACCCGCAGCCGTCGCGTCTTCGCGCCACGTCCGGCCAGCACACCGACGACGGCCTGGACGGCGTCCTCGTCACCGGAGACCACCACCGACTGCGGACCGTTCACGGCGGCGATCGCCACACGGTCGGTCAGCAGCGGCACCACGTCCTCCTCGGACGCGCCCACCGCCACCATCGCCCCGCCCTCGGGCAGGGCCCGCATCAGCCGGCCACGCGCCGCGACGATCTTCGCCGCGTCCGGCAGCGACCACACACCGGCCACGTACGCGGCGGCGAGCTCGCCGATCGAGTGCCCCAGCAGATAGTCGGGCTCGACGCCCCACGAGGACACCAGCCGGAACAGCGACACCTCGAGCGCGAACAACGCCGCCTGGGTGTAGGAGGTTTCGTGCAGGCTGTCCGTACCGTCGGTCACCACCTGGGTGAGCGGACGGTCCAGGTACGGGTCCAGCGCGGCACAGACCTCGTCCCACGCCCGGGCGAACACCGGGTACGCGGCGTACAACTCGCGCCCCATCCCCGCCCGCTGGGAACCCTGCCCCGTGAAGAGCACCGCCAGCCGGCCGGGCGCCGAGGAGTCCACGACCACACCCGGCGCGGGCTCGCCGGCGGCCAGCGCCGCCAGCCCGCGCAGCAGCTCGTCGCGGTCGGAACCGACCACGGCCGCACGGTGCGAGAGCACCGAGCGCGTGGCCGCGAGCGACCAGCCCACGTCGGACGGCCGCAGCTCCGCGCCCTCGTCCCCCGCCAGGAAGGACCGCAGCTGCTCGGCCTGGGCGCGCAGACCGCGCTCGCCCTGGCCGGAGAGCACCCACGGCACCACCGCCGGTTCGGCCCGCTCAGGCTCCGCCCCGGACCCGGACTCCGCCGGGAACGCCGGCCGCTGCTCGAGGATCACATGCGCGTTGGTGCCGCTCACGCCGAACGACGAGACACCGGCCCGCCGGGCACGCATGACCTCCGGCCACACGGTCTGCTCGGTCAGCAGTTCCACCGCACCGGCCGACCAGTCCACGAAGGACGACGGCTCGTCCACGTGCAGCGTCTGCGGCAGCACACCGTGCCGCATCGCCATCACCATCTTGATCACACCAGCCACACCGGCCGCGGCCTGGGTGTGCCCGAGGTTGGACTTCACCGAACCCAGCAGCAGAGGGTGTTCCCGGTCCCGGCCGTACGTCGCCAGAATCGCCTGCGCCTCGATCGGGTCACCCAGCTTCGTGCCCGTACCGTGCGCCTCGACCGCGTCGACGTCCGACGCGGACAGACCCGCGTCCGCGAGGGCGGCCCGGATCACCCGCTGCTGGGACGGCCCGTTCGGGGCGGTCAGGCCGTTCGAGGCACCGTCCTGGTTGACGGCGGAGCCACGTACGACCGCCAGCACCCGGTGCCCGTTGCGCTCGGCCTCCGACAGCCGCTCCACGAGCAGCATGCCGACGCCCTCACTCCACCCGGTGCCGTCCGCCGCGTCGGCGAACGCCTTGCACCGGCCGTCCGTGGCAAGCCCGCGCTGGCGGGAGAACTCGACGAAGATGCCGGGCGTGGCCATCACCGTCACACCGCCGGCCAGGGCCAGCGAGCACTCGCCCGACCGCAGCGCCTGCACCGCCAGGTGCAGGGCCACCAGCGACGACGAACACGCCGTGTCCACCGTCACCGCCGGCCCCTCGAGCCCGAAGCTGTACGAGAGCCGGCCGGAGAGCACGCTCCCCGCGCCACCGGTCAGGAAGTACCCCTCGGAGCCCTCCGCCGCCGCCTGGTCGGCGCCCATGCCGTAACCCAGCGAAGCACCGCCGACGAAGACACCCGTCCGGCTCCCCTTCAACGACGCGGCCGGAATGCCCGCCCGCTCGAACGCCTCCCAGGCCGTCTCCAGCAACAACCGCTGCTGGGGATCCATCGCCAGCGCCTCACGGGGGGAGATCCCGAAGAAGTCGGCGTCGAACTCGTCCGCGTCGTAGACGAAGCCACCCTCACGGACGTACGACGTGCCGGACTCGTCGGCATCGTCGCTGAACAGGCCGTCCAGATCCCAGCCGCGGTCCGACGGCAGGCCGGACACCGCGTCCCGGCCCGCGCCGAGCAGCTCCCACAGCTCCTCCGGCGAGGTCACCCCGCCCGGGAAGCGGCAGCTCATGCCCACGATCACGATCGGATCGTCATCGGCCCCCGCCACAGCCGGAGCGGCGTCGAGCCGCTCCGGCACCGCCGCCCCGCCGACCAGCTCCGTGCGGAGATGGCCCGCCAGCACCAACGGCGTCGGGTAGTCGAAGATCGTGGTGGCCGGCAGCCGCACACCGGTCGCGGCGCCCAGCCTGTTGCGCAGCTCGACGGCGATCAGCGAATCGAAGCCGATCTCCCCGAACGTGCGCCCCGCGTCGACAGCCGCCGGCGAACTGTGCCCGAGAACCGTCGCGACCTGCGTACGCACCAGATCCAGGACGAACTGCTCCTGCTCGGCCACCGGCATGCCCGCCAACCGCGAGCGCAGGGACGACTCGCCCTCGGCCCCGCCACCGCTCGCACGGCGCAGCGGAGTACGGACCAGGCCGCGGAAGAGCGCCGGAAGCGCACCCGCGTCCGCCTGCTCCTGCAAGGCGGCGGTGTCCAGCGGCGTGGCGAGGACGACCGCCTCCGAGGCCGTCCGCGCGAGGTCGAGGAGCCGGAGCCCCTGCTCCGTGGAGAGGGCCGAAGCACCGGACCGCGCCATCCTGCCGAGGTCCTGCTCCGAGAGATGAGCGGTCATGCCGCTGCGCTCGGCCCACAGACCCCACGCCACCGACACACCGGGCAGCCCCGACGCCCTGCGGTGGGCCGCCAGCGCGTCCAGATAGCCGTTCGCCGCGGCGAAAGCCCCCTGACCCGGGCTGCCCAGCACACCCGCGGACGACGAGAACACCACGAATTCGGCCAGGTCACGGTCCCGCGTCAGCTCATGCAGATGCCACGCGGCATCCACCTTCGGCCGCAGCACCTTCCGCACCTGCTCCGGGCTCAGCGACTCGATCACCGCGTCATCGAGCACACCCGCGGTGTGGACGACCATCCGCAGCTCCGGAAGGCCGCCCAGCAGCCCCGCCAGCGCCTCACGATCGGCCACATCACAGGCCACCACCCGTACGGCGGCACCCAGCTCACGCAACCGCTCCGACACCTCACCGGCACCAGGAGCGGCCTCGCCGCGACGACCGGCCAGGACCACGTCCCGCACACCGTGCCGCTCGACCAGATGCCGGGCCACCAGAGAGCCCAGCGCCCCCGTGCCACCGGTGATCAGCACCGTGCCCCGCTCACCCAACGGCCCGGGAACGGCTGCCGCCTGCCCGACGACGCCGACCAACTGCGGGGCCAGGGCACGACCCTGCCGCAGCGCGAGCTGTACGTGCCCCGCGCCAGCCAGCACGGCGGGCAGCGCCGCCATGGAGTCCGGGTGCCCGTCGTGATCGACGAGCGCGAACCGGTCGGGGTGCTCGTTCTGCGCGCTGCGCAGCAGACCCCACACGGCAGCGGCGCCCAGGTCCGTCACATCCTCGCCCGGAACGGCCGACACCGCGCCGCGGGTGAGCACGACCAGGCGCGAAGCGGCGCACCGCTCGTCGGACAGCCACTGCTGCACCGCCGCCAGCACCCGGCACACCACCATGGAGACCGGCTCGCCCTCCGACGCGCACGACAGCACCACGACCTCGGGCACCGGCACGTCGTCCGGACCGACATCCTCGAACCCGGCGACGGGCGCGGACGTGTCCTCCGACACGGAGACCTCGCTCCAGTCCACCCGGAACAGCGCCTCCTGCGCCACCCCACGGGTGTCCTCGATCCGCTCCTCGGACAGCGCCCCGAGCGACAGCGACGCCACCGACAGCACCGGTGCGCCCGTCACATCGGCCACCTCGACCGACACCGCGTCCGTACCGGCGGGCGACAGCGCGACCCTGACGGCCGACGCACCCACCGCGTGCAGGGACACACCGGTCCACGACAGCGGCTGATGCCCCTGCCCGCTGTCGGACACGAACCGGCCGAGGCCCACCGCGTGCAGGGCGGCGTCGAGCAGGGCCGGATGCGCGCCGCACAGCGCCGCATCACCGTGCGCCTCCGGCGCCAGAGCCACCTCGGCGAACACCTCGTCGCCGCGGACCCAGGCCGCGCGCAGCCCCTGGAACACGGGGCCGTAGACCAGCCCGCGCTCCGCCAACGCCCCGTACGTCTCCGAGACGTCGAGCCGTCGTGCGCCCTCCGGCGGCCAGACCGCCAGGCGCTCCGCCACCGGCTCGCCCTCAGCGGCCGCCGCCAGAGTGCCGGAGGCGTGCAACAGCCACTCTCCGGCGCGGCAGGAATGGACCGTCACCGAGCGGCGCTGCCGCCCGTCCGCCGCACCGACCGCGACCTGGATCCGGACGCCGTCCCGATCCGGGACCACGAGCGGAGCGTGCTGGTCCAGCCCCTCCAGCACGGTCAGGCCGAACTGCCTGCCGGCTTGCAGGGCAAGGTCGACGAAGCCCGTGCCGGGGAAGACCACCGTGCCGAGCACCGCATGGTCCGCCAGCCAAGGCTGCCCGTCCAGGGAAAGCAGGCCGGTCAGCACACTGCCGTCGGAATCGGGCAGGGCCAGCACCGCGCCCAGGAGCGGGTGCTCCACGCCACCGAGCCCCAGCCCGGCCGCCTCCGCCACGGGCCGTGCCGGCTCCAGCCAGTAGCGCTCGTGCTCGAAGGCGTAGGTCGGCAGCACGACACGGCGTGCACCGGTCCCGGCGAACACCTGCTGCCAGTCCACCTCGACACCCCGGGCGTGGACCTCCCCGAGCGACGCGAAGAAGCGGTCGAGTCCGCCGTGGTCGCGGCGGAGGGAGCCAGTGACCACAGCGCTGATGTCCTTGGCATCGGCGGTGTCGTGGATGCCTACGGTCAGGACGGGGTGGGGGCTCGTTTCGATGAAGACGGTGTGGCCGAGGGTGAGCAGGTTGTCGATGGTGTTCTGGAATTCGACGGTGTGGCGGAGGTTGCGGTACCAGTAGGCCGCGTCGAGTTCGGCGGTGTCGGTGAGCTGGCTCGTGACGGTCGAGTAGAAGGGGATGTTGCCCGTGCGGGGTGCGACGGGTGCGAGTGCTTCCGCGAGTTCGGCTTCGATGCGTTCGACGTGGGTGGAGTGGGAGGCGTAGTCGACGGGGATGCGCTTGGCCTGCGGGAACTCGGCCAGGATGGCGTCGAGGATGTCGTTGTCGCCCGAGACGACCGTTGAGGCCGGTCCGTTGACGGCTGCGATGGACAGTCCGTCACGGTCGCGGAGCTGGTCGGCGGGAAGCGGTACGGAGACCATGCCGCCCTGACCCGACAGTGCGAGCAGGGCCTTGCTGCGGAGGGCGACGACCCGGGCGCCGTCCTCCAGGGACAGGCCGCCTGCGACACACGCCGCTGCGATTTCGCCCTGGCTGTGGCCGACGACCGCTGCCGGTGTGACGCCGTACGAGCGCCAGAGTTCGGCGAGGGAGACCATGACGGCCCACAGCACCGGCTGCACCACATCGACTCGACGCAGCGCCTCTTCATCGGCGAGGACGTCGAACAGCGACCAGTCGACAAAGGCGCCGAGCGCCTCGGCGCACTCCCGCATCTGCTCCGCGAACACCGGAGCCGAGTCGATGAGTTCCAGCGCCATCCCGGTCCACTGCGAACCCTGTCCGGGGAAGACGAACACGGTTTTGCGACCGGATTCGGCGGCGCCGCCGCTCTCCAGCATGTCGAGGCCGCGCAGGAGTTCGTCCCGGTCCGTGCCCACGACCACCGCGCGGTGCGAGAGCATCGCCCGTGTCGAGGTCAGCGACCAGCCGACGTCCACCGGGTCCAGCTCCGGGCTGCTCTCCACGAACGACTTCAAGCGGTCGGCCTGTGCCCGCAGGCTGTTCTCGCCGGCAGCGGACAGCACCCAGGGAACGACCGGCAGCTCAACCCGGTCCGCCTCGGGCTCCGTCACAGCCGACGGCTGCTCCAGAACCACGTGGGCATTGGTGCCGCTCACGCCGAACGAGGAGACACCGGCACGTCGCGGACGATCCGTCTCCGGCCACTCCGCCTGCTTCGTCAGCAGTTCGACCGCGCCTGCGGCCCAGTCGACGTGCGGGGTGGGCTCGTCGACGTGGAGGGTCTCGGGCAGTACGCCGTGCTGCATCGCCAGCACCATCTTGATGACGCCGGCGACGCCGGCTGCGGCCTGGGTGTGGCCGAGGTTCGACTTCACCGAGCCGAGCAGCAGGGGCTGTTCCCGGTCCTGGCCGTACGTGGCCAGGAGCGCCTGGGCCTCGATCGGGTCGCCCAGCGTCGTACCCGTGCCGTGCGCCTCCACGGCGTCGACATCAGCCGCCACCAGACCCGCGCTCGCCAATGCGGCACGGATGACTCGCTGCTGGGACGGACCGTTGGGGGCCGTCAGACCGTTCGACGCGCCGTCCTGATTGACGGCGGAACCCCGGACCACGGCCAGCACCCGGTGGCCGTTGCGTTCGGCGTCCGACAGGCGCTCGACGAGGAGCATGCCGACGCCTTCGGAGAATCCGGTGCCGTCAGCGGCTCCGGCGAAGGCCTTGCAACGGCCGTCGGTGGCCAGTCCCCGCTGACGGGAGAACTCCACGAAGAGCCCCGGCGTCGCCATGACCGTCACACCACCGGCGAGCGCCAGCGAGCACTCGCCCGTCCGCAGCGCCTGCACCGCCAGGTGCAGGGCGACGAGCGACGACGAACATGCCGTGTCCACCGTCAACGCCGGGCCCTCCAGGCCGAGCACGTAGGCGATGCGACCGGACATGACCGAAGCCGAGTTGCCCGTACCGACGTGGCCGCCGAGTTCCTGCGGCTGATCGCCGCTGAACAGGCTCACGTAGTCCTGGCCGTTCGTGCCGGCGAAGACGCCCGTCGCGCTGCCGCGCAGCGAGTGGGGGTCGATGCCCGCGTGTTCGAACGCCTCCCAGGACGCCTCCAGCAGCAGCCGCTGCTGGGGATCCATCGCCATCGCCTCGCGCGGGGAGATGCCGAAGAATCCCGCGTCGAATTCGGTGGCGTTGTCGAGGAAGCCGCCTACGCGGGTGTAGGAGGTGCCTTGGTGGTCGGCATCGTCGCTGAACAGGCCGTCCAGGTCCCAGCCGCGGTCCTCGGGGAATGCGGACATGGCGTCAGCGCCGTCGGCGAGGAAGCGCCACAGCTGTTCGGGGGAGTCGACTCCGCCGGGGAAGCGGCAGCTCATGCCGACGATCACGATCGGGTCGTCGTCCACCGGCTGCCCGGCCGGTTCGCTCCGTACGGGCTCCGCCGCCGCGGCGCCGAACAGCTCGGTCCGGACGTACCGGGCCAGCGCGATCGGGGTCGGGTAGTCGAACACGGTGGTCGCCGGCAGCCGGAGGCCGCTCGCGGCGCCCAGCCGGTTGCGGAACTCCACCGCCATGACCGAGTCGAAGCCGAGGTCCATGAACGCACGGTCGGTCGGTACGGCCTCCGGTGAGGAGTGTCCGAGGACCACGGCCATGTGCCGGCGGACGAGATCGAGGAGCGACTCCTCCTGCTCGGCCTTGTCGAGGCCCGCCAGACGGTCGGCCAGCGCGGACACGCCGCCGGCCTCCGCATCGCCGCCGACCGTCCCCGCTCCCGCCTCGGCCAGCTGCCGTACTTCGGGCAGGTCGGTGAGGAGGGGGCTGGGGCGGGTCGCGGTGAAGGCGACGTAGTGCCGTTCCCAGTCGATGTCGGCGACCGTGACGACCGCGTCGCCCTGCTCGATGGCGACGCGCAGGGACGCGACGGCCAGCTCCGGGTCGAGGGCCGGCACACCGTGCCGCCTGGCCACTTCGCCGGCTTCCGTTTCTCCCATGCCGCCGCCGGCCCACAGGCCCCAGGCCACCGAGGTGGCCACGAGCCCCTGCGCCCGGCGGTATTCCGCGAGCGCGTCCACGAACGCGTTGCCCGGCGCGTAATTGCCCTGACCCGGCGTACCGGCCGTTCCCGCCATGGACGAGAACAGCACGAAGGCGGACAGGTCCATGTCGCGCGTCAGCTCATGGAGATTGACGGCGCCGTCGGCCTTGACGCGCAGCACGCGGTGCAGCTGCTCGGTGGTGAGCGAGTCGACGGTGGCGTCGTCCAGCTGGGCAGCGGTGTGGACGACTGCTGTCAGCTGGCCGATCTCGCGGATGAGGGCGGCGAGCTGGTCGCGGTCGGCGACGTCGCAGACGGCGACGGTCACCTTGGTGCCGGCCGCCTCGAGCTCTGCGGCGAGCTCGGGCGCGCCCGGCGCGGCCATGCCCCGGCGGCTGGTCAGTACGAGGTGCTCGGCACCCTGATCCGCCAGCCATCGCGCGACGTGGCCACCGAGCGCTCCGGTGCCGCCGGTGACGAGCACGGTTCCGCCGGGCTGCCAGGCAGGCACCTCGGTGCTGAGCGCGGGTGCGTGGACGAGCCTGCGCCCGAACGCGCCCGCCGCCCGGATCGCGACCTGGTCCTCACCCGTCACACCCGACAGCACCCGGGCCAGGCAGTCCTGTGCCCGTGGGGTGACCCCCTCCGGCAGGTCGATCAAGCCGCCCCAGTGCAAGGGCTGTTCGAGGGCGATGACCCGGCCGAGACCCCACACCAGAGCCTGCGGCATCCCGCTGATGACGTCGTGGAGCCCGGTCGACATCGCCTGCCGGGTCACGCTCCACAGCGGAGCACCCACTCCGGCATCGCCCATGGCCTGCGACAGCAGCACTGTCCACGCGTAACCGACGGGCACGGACGCAAAGGCCGGATGCGGTCGCTGGTCAAGGGCGACCAGCGACACCACGCCGACGGCGTCCGCCGACTCCCGCAGGCGCTCGGCCAGCGCGGCGCGGTCCAGCTCGGGTTCGGCGAGGACGAGCAGCGACGGCTCGGCACCGTGGCCGGCCAGTGCCTCGGTCACACCCGTGACCCACGCGTGCTCGACGTCGGCCTCGGAGACCACGACCAGCCACGAACCCGACAGGGCTACGGGCTGGTTGCCGGTCAGCGGCTTCCACTCGGCGTGGTAGCGGAGCGACTCGAGCGCGGTCCGCTCCTGCCGCTGCCGGCGCCAGGCCGACAGGGCCGGCAGCAGGTCGCCCAGCTGCTCGCCGTCGAGCCCGAGGGCCGTCGCCAGTGACCCGACGTCCTCCCGCTCGACCGCCGCCCAGAACTCGCCGTCCGCTTCCGCCACCGGTGCGACGGCCGTCGCGGTCCGCTCGATCCAGAAACGTTCCCGCTGGAACGGATACGTCGGCAGATCGACGCGCTGCGCGCCGGCTCCGGCGAAGACGGCGTGCCAGTCCGCTTCGACGCCGAAAGCCGAGAGCTCGGCCAGCGAGGTCAGGAACCGCCGGGCACCCCCTTCACCGCGCCGCAGGGAGCCGGCCGCCAGGACGCCGATGCCGGCCGCGTCGGCGGTGTCCTGCACCCCGGCCGCCAGGACCGGATGCGGGCTCGCCTCGACGAACGCGGTGTGGCCGAGGGCGAGCAGGCTCTCGATGGTGCTCTGGAACTCGACGGTGTGGCGGAGGTTGCGGTACCAGTAGGCCGCGTTCAGCTCAGCTGTGTCGGTGAGTTGGCTCGTGACGGTTGAGTAGAAGGGGATGTTGCCCGTGCGGGGTGCGACGGGTGCGAGTGCTTGCGCTAGTTCGTCTTCGATGCGTTCCACGTGGGTGGAGTGGGAGGCGTAGTCGACGGGGATGCGCTTGGCCTGCGGGAACTCGGCCAGGATCGTGTCGAGGACGTCGTTGTCGCCCGATACGACGGTCGATGCGGGGCCGTTGACGGCTGCGATGGACAGTCCGTCCCGGCCGCGCAGCTGGTCGGCGGGCAGGGGTACGGAGACCATGCCGCCCTGACCCGACAGTGCCAGGAGGGCCTTGCTGCGGAGTGCGACGATCCTGGCGCCGTCCTCCAGCGACAGGCCGCCCGCGACACACGCCGCCGCGATCTCGCCCTGGCTGTGACCGACGACCGCTGCCGGTGTGATGCCGTACGAGCGCCAGAGCTCGGCGAGCGAGACCATGACGGCCCACAGCACCGGCTGCACCACGTCGACTCGACGCAGGGCGTCTTCATCCGACAGCACATCGAACAGCGACCAGTCGACGAACGCGCTCAGCGCGGCAGCGCACTCCCGCATCCGCTCGGCGAACACCGGAGCCGAGTCGATCAGCTCCAGCGCCATCCCGGTCCACTGCGAACCCTGCCCCGGGAAGACGAACACCGCTCCGGACGACGGACCGGCGATGCCGGTCACCACGCCCTGCGCCGCTTCCCCGAGCGCCACCGCGTCCAACGCGCGCAGCAACTCATCGCGGTCAGCGCCCATGACCACCGCGCGATGCGGCAGCAGCGTCCGGGTCGAGACCAGGGACCAGCCCACGTCCACGGGGTCGAGCTCCGGCAGCCGGTCCACCTGGGACCGCAGCCGCTCGGCCTGCGCACGCAGCGCGTCCTCGCCCTGACCGGACAGCACCCACGGAACCACGGGCAGGCCGACCTTGTCCGTTCCGGGTTCGGCCGCCGCCGACGCCTGCTCCAGGACCACGTGGGCGTTGGTGCCGCTCACGCCGAAGGACGACACACCCGCACGCCGCGGAGCACCCGTGTCGGGCCAGTCGGTCTGCTCGGTGAGCAGCTCCACAGCACCGATGGACCAGTCGACGTGCGGGGTGGGCTCGTCGACGTGGAGGGTCTGGGGCAGCACTCCGTGCTGCATCGCCATGACCATCTTGATGACGCCGGCGACGCCGGACGCCGCCTGGGTGTGTCCGATGTTGGACTTCACCGAGCCGAGCAGCAGGGGCCGTTCCCGGTCCTGGCCGTACGTGGCCAGCAGTGCCTGGGCCTCGATGGGGTCGCCCAGCTTCGTGCCCGTACCGTGCGCCTCCACCGCGTCGACATCCGCGGTCGACAGCCCCGCGTTCGCCAGCGCCTGGCGGATGACCCGCTGCTGGGACGGCCCGTTCGGGGCGGTCAGGCCGTTCGAGGCGCCGTCCTGGTTGACGGCGGAGCCGCGTACGACGGCCAGGACCCGGTGCCCGTTGCGCTCGGCGTCCGACAGGCGCTCGACGAGCACCATGCCGACGCCTTCGCCCCAGCCCGTGCCGTCCGCAGCCGCGGCGAACGGCTTGCAGCGGCCGTCGGCCGCGAGCCCACGCTGGCGGGAGAACTCCACGAACGTGGCCGGCGTCGCCATCACGGTGACGCCGCCGGCGAGGGCCAGCGAGCACTCGCCGTTCCGCAGCGCCTGCACCGCCCAGTGCAGGGCGACGAGCGACGACGAGCACGCCGTGTCCACCGTCACCGCCGGGCCCTCGAGCCCGAAGGTGTAGGACAGCCGGCCGGAGACGACGCTGCCCGCGTTGCCGGTCAGAAGGTATCCCTCCGCCCCTTCCGGCAGTTCACCGTCCCCGCCGCCGTAGCCCTGCGACGACGCACCGACGAACACGCCCGTCCGGCTGCCCTTGAGCTCGGCAGTGGAGATACCTGCCCGTTCGAACGTCTCCCAGGCCGTTTCCAGCAGCAGTCGCTGCTGCGGGTCCATGGCCGTCGCCTCGCGCGGCGAGATCCCGAAGAAGCCCGCGTCGAAGTCGGCGGCGTCGTAGAGGAAGCCGCCCGCCCGCACGTACGACCGGCCCGAGCGCTCGGGGTCGGAGTCGTACACGCCCGCGAGATCCCAGCCGCGGTCGGTGGGGAACGGCGAGATGGCGTCCGCGCTCGCGTTCACGAGCTCCCAGAAGGCCTCGGGGGAGTCGGCCCCGCCGGGGAAGCGGCAGCCCATGCCGACGATCACGATCGGGTCGTCGTCCACCGCACGGGTGGCCATGGGCGCGAGGACCACCTCGGCGACGCCCAGGGCCTCCCGGCACACGTGCTCCGCCAGAGCGGTCGGGGTCGGGTAGTCGTAGATGACCGAAGCCGGCAGGGTCAGCTCGGTGGCCGCGCCGAGCCGGTTGCGCAGCTCCACCGCCATCAGCGAGTCGAAGCCCAGCTCCTGGAACGTCCGGTTCAAGTCGACCGCGGCCGACTGCGCATGGCCCAGCACCTCGGCGACCCGTGCCCGGATCAGCTCCGCGACGGACCGCTCCCGCTCCTCCGGGGGCAGCCCGGCCAGCCGGGCCGCGAAGGCACCGACCGGTGCGGTCCGTCCGGCCGGCGCGGCGGCGGCCGGCCCGGCCGCTTCCGACGCCTCGGCCATCAGCGCGCTCAGCAGCGGGCTCGGGCGCAGCGCGGTGAAGCGCGGGCCGAACCGTGCCCAGTCGACGTCGGCGACCACGAGGGCCGTCTCGTCGTCGGCCAGCGCCTGCCGCAGCGCCGCGACCGCGAGCTCCGGTGCCATGCCCGACACGCCACGCTCGACGAGGAACTCCTCGCCGCCCTCGGCCATGCCGCCGCCGGCCCACATGCCCCAGGCCACGGAGGTGGCCACCAGGCCGTTCGCGCGGCGACGATGCGCCAGTCCGTCCAGGAACGCGTTGGCCGCGGCGTAGGCGGACTGGTTGCCGCTGCCCCACACGCCGGCGATCGACGAGTACAGGACGAACGCGTCCAGGTCCCTCCCTCGCGTCAGCTCGTCGAGGATCTCCGCCCCGGCGACCTTCGACCGCACGCTCTCGGCGAACTCGGCCGGAGTCAGCCCGTCGACCGCACCCCAGCTCGGCACGCCCGCGGCGTGTACGACGACCCGGAGGTCGGGGAGCGTGTCGAGCAGTGCGGCGACCGTGTCGCGGTCGGCCACGTCACAGGCGGCGACCGTCACCCGGGTGCCCAGTGCCTCCAGTTCGGCGGCGAGCTCCGGGGCTCCCGGGGCGTCGGTGCCCCGGCGGCTGGTGAGCACGATGTGCTCGACGCCGGTGCCCGCCAGCCAGCGGGCGACATGGGCGCCCAACGCCCCCGTACCACCGGTGATCAACACGGTGCCCCGGCCGCGCCACTCGGCGGACCCGGACTCCGACCCGGACTCCGACCCGGACTCCGACCCGGACTCGGCTCCCGCCGATGCCGCCCGGGCCAGCCTGCAACTCCACACCTCGGTGTCGCGGATCGCGATCTGGTCCTCGCCGGTGGCGCCGGAGAGGACTCCCGCCAGCAACGCCCCGGCACGCTCGTCCAGCACCGCGGGCAGATCGATCAGACCACCCCAGCGATCGGGGTGCTCCAGGGCGACCACGCGGCCCAGACCCCACAGCCCGGTCCGGTGGGGATCCACCACGTCACCGTCGACGACGTGGACCGCGCCACGGGTGACGGACCACAGCGGTGCGTGGACCCCGGCCGCGCCGAGGGCCTGCACGAGCGCGACCGTCGCCTCGACCGTCAGCAACGACACCACACCCGCGACCGGAGCCGTATCCGGAAGGGCATCCGGGGACCCGGTCAGCTCCGCGACCGTCACCCCGCGCACGTCGGCCCCGGCCGCACTCAGCGCGGCGACCACGTCAATACCGGAGGACTCGCCTGATGCGTCACCCGGCTCGGTGACCACCCACCAGGTGCCGGACAGCCCGGGCTCGGCCTCCGCGGGAACGCCGGTGACCGGCGTCCACGTCAGCCGGTACCGCCACCGGTCGGGGTCCGGCAGCTGTCGGCCCGCCCGCAGCCAGTAGCGCTCGCGCTGGAAGGCGTACGTCGGCAGGTCCACCGGCCGGGCCCCCGCGAACACCGCCCGCCAGTCCACGTCGGTGCCCCGGACGAACAGCCCGCCCAGCGCCGTCATCAGCGTGGCCGCCTCCGGACGGCCGGGCCGCAGCGCCGGAACCCCGTCACCGTCGGCCAGCGACGACAGCGAGCCGTCGGGGCCGAGCTCCAGGAACGTCGCCGTACCCGACGCGCGCAGCGCGCCCAGCCCGTCGGCGAACCGTACGGTCCCGCGGACGTGCCGCACCCAGTACTCCGGCGAGCACAGTTCCTCCCCGGCCACCGCACCCGTGACGTTCGAGACCACGGGAATGCCGGGGGCACGGAACTCCACGCCCTGGAGCACGTCGCCGAACTCGGCCAGCATCGCGTCCATCCGCGGCGAATGGAACGCGTGGCTCACCCGCAGTCCGCGCGTCTTGACCCCGCGCAGCGTCATGGCGTCGGCGATGGACCGCACCGCGTCCTCGTCGCCGGACACCACGACCGACGACGGGCCGTTCACGGCGGCGATCGCCACCCGGTCGTCCAGCAGCGGCACGACGTCGGCCTCCGGCGCCGCGACGGACACCATCGCCCCGCCGGCCGGAAGCGCCTGCATCAGCCGGCCGCGCGCCGCGACCACCTTCGCCGCGTCCGCCAGCGACCACACGCCGGCCACGTGCGCGGCCGCCAGTTCGCCGATGGAGTGACCGAGCAGATAGTCGGGCTTGACGCCCCACGAGGACACCAGGCGGAACAACGCCACTTCGAGGGCGAACAGACCGGCCTGGGTGAAGGCCGTCTCGCCCAGGAGACCGGCGTCCTCGCCCCACACCACCTCGGCGAGCGGCCGGTCGAGATGCGCGTCGAGCTCCGCGCACACCTCGTCCCACGCCCGCGCGAACACCGGGAACGCGTCGTAGAGCTCCCGGCCCATACCCAGCCGCTGGGAACCCTGACCGGCGAACAGCACACCCAGTCCGCCGGTCACCGGAACACCGGCGACCAACGAATCCAGACCCCTGAGCAGCTCGTCGCGGTCCGCGCCCACGACCACCGCACGGTGCGACAGCGCCGCGCGCGTGGACGTCAACGACCAGGCCACGTCGGCCGGATCGAGGCCCGGGTCGCCCTCGACGAAGGACCGCAGCCGCTCGGCCTGCGCCCGCAGCGCGGCCTCGCCCTCACCCGAGAGCACCCACGGCACCACCGGCAGCTCGGCCCGCTCCACCGCGGGCCCGGCCGGCGCCTCCGGCGCCTGCTCCAGGACGACGTGGGCGTTGGTGCCGCTCACGCCGAACGCGGACACGCCGGCCCGCCGCGGCCTGTCGGCCGCGGGCCATTCCGCCTGCTCGGTGAGCAGCTCGACGGAACCGGTCGTCCAGTCGACGTGCGGGGTGGGTTCGTCGACGTGCAGGGTCTGGGGCAGTACGCCGTGCTGCATCGCCAGCACCATCTTGATGACGCCGGCGACACCGGCTGCGGCCTGGGTGTGGCCGAGGTTCGACTTCACCGAGCCGAGCAGCAGGGGCTGTTCCCGGTCCTGGCCGTAGGTTGCCAGGAGCGCCTGGGCCTCGATGGGGTCGCCCAGGGTCGTGCCCGTGCCGTGTGCCTCGACGGCGTCGACGTCAGCCGCCGCCAGACCCGCGTTGGCCAGTGCGGCACGGATGACGCGCTGCTGCGACGGACCGTTGGGGGCGGTGAGGCCGTTGGACGCGCCGTCCTGGTTGACGGCGGAGCCGCGTACGAGGGCGAGGACCCGGTGGCCGTTGCGTTCGGCGTCCGAGAGGCGCTCGACGAGGAGCATGCCGACGCCTTCGGAGAATCCGGTGCCGTCAGCGGCTCCGGCGAAGGCCTTGCAGCGGCCGTCGGTGGCCAGGCCGCGCTGGCGGGAGAACTCGACGAAGAGCCCCGGCGTCGCCATCACGGTGACACCGCCGGCGAGCGCGAGGGAGCACTCGCCGTTCCGCAGCGCCTGGACCGCCAGGTGCAGGGCGACGAGCGACGACGAGCACGCCGTGTCCACCGTCAGCGCCGGGCCCTCCAGCCCGAGCGCATAGGCGACCCGGCCGGACATCACCGAGGCCGAGTTGCCCGTACCGACATGCCCCGCGAACTCCTGGGGCTGGTCGCCGCTCAGCAGGCTGACGTAGTCCTGGCCGTTCGTGCCGGCGAAGACACCGGTCGAGCTGCCGCGCAGCGAGTACGGATCGATCCCGGCCCGCTCGAAGGCCTCCCAGGACGCCTCCAGCAGCAGCCGCTGCTGCGGGTCCATGACCGTCGCCTCGCGCGGGGAGATGCCGAAGAACTCCGCGTCGAATTGGGTGGCGTTGTCGAGGAAGCCGCCTACGCGGGTGTAGGAGGTGCCTTGGTGGTCGGGGTCGTCGTGGTAGAGGGAGGCCAGGTCCCAGCCGCGGTCCTCGGGGAAGTCGGACATGGCGTCCGCGCCGTCGGCGAGGAAGCGCCACAGCTGTTCGGGGGATTCGACTCCGCCGGGGAAGCGGCAGCTCATGCCCACGATCACGATCGGGTCGTCGTCCACCGGCTGCCCGGCGGGTTCGCTCCGTACGGGGTTCGCGGCCGCGGCGCCGAGCAGCTCGGTCCGGACGTACCGGGCCAGCGCGATCGGGGTCGGGTGGTCGAAGACCGTCGTGGCCGGGAGCCGGAGGCCGCTCGCGGCGCCCAGCCGGTTGCGGAACTCGACGGCCGTCACGGAGTCGAAGCCGAGGTCCTTGAACGCGCGGTCGGCCTGTACGGCGTCCGGCGCGGAATGTCCGAGGACCACCGCCACGTACCGGCGGACCAGGTCCAGGAGGAGCCGGTCCTGCTCGGCCCTGTCGAGGCCGACCAGCCGCTCGACCAGCGCGGACCGGCCGGGAGCCACCTCGTCCCCGACCGTCCCCGCTCCCGCCTCGGCCAGCTGCCGTACTTCGGGCAGGTCGGTGAGGAGGGGGCTGGGGCGGGTCGCGGTGAAGGCGACGTAGTGGCGCTCCCAGTCGATGTCGGCGACCGTGACGACCGCGTCGCCCTGCTCGATCGCGGTGCGCAGGGAGGCGACGGCGAGGCCGGGGTCGAGCGCGGGGACGCCGTGGCGTCGGGCGACTTCGCCGGCTTCCGTTTCTCCCATGCCGCCGCCGGCCCACAGGCCCCAGGCCACGGAGGTGGCCACGAGGCCCTGTGCCCGGCGGTATTCCGCGAGTGCGTCCACGAACGCGTTGCCCGGCGCGTAATTGCCCTGACCGGGAGTGCCCACCGTCCCCGAGAGGGAGGAGAAGAGCACGAAGGCGGACAGGTCCATGTCGCGGGTGAGTTCGTGCAGGTTGACGGCGCCGTCGGCCTTGACGCGCAGCACGCGGTGGAGCTGTTCGGTGGTGAGTGAGTCGACGGTGGCGTCGTCCAGCAGGGCGGCCGTGTGGACGACCGCTGTGAGCGGGCCGATCTCGTCGATGAGGGTGGCGAGCTGGTCGCGGTCGGCGACGTCGCAGACGGCGACGGTCACCTTGGTGCCGGCCGCCTCGAGGTCGTGGACGAGCTCGGCCGCGCCGGGTGCGTCGATGCCCCGGCGGCTGGTGAGGACGAGGTGGTCGGCGCCCTGGGCGGCCAGCCATCGGGCGACGTGGCCGCCCAGGGCCCCGGTGCCGCCGGTGACGAGCACGGTCCCTGCGGCCTGCCAGGCGGGTGCCTCGGGGTTGAGGACGGGGGCGTGGGCGAGCCTGCGCCCGTAGGCGCCCGCCGCCCGGATCGCGACCTGGTCCTCACCCGTCGCACCGGACAGCACCCGGGCCAGCTGGGTGCGGGACCTGTCGTCCACACCCTCCGGCAGGTCGATCAGTCCACCCCAGCGCAGGGGCTGTTCGAGGGCGATGACCCGGCCGAGACCCCATACCAGGGCCTGCTCCGGCGCACCGACGACATCGGCGCTTCCGGTCGACATCGCCTGTTGGGTCACACCCCACAGGGGAGCCTCCACGCCGGCGTCACCGAGGGCCTGCGACAGCAGCACCGTCAAGGCGAAACCGACCGGCACGGACGCGAAGTCGGGATGCGGCCGGCGGTCGAGAGCCACCAGCGACACCACGCCGACGGCGTCCGCCGACTCCCGCAGGCGCTCGGCCAGCGCGGCGCGGTCCAGCTCGGGTTCGGCGAGGACGAGCAGTGACGGCTCGGCACCGTGGCCGGCCAGTGCCTCGGTCACGCCCGTGACCCACTCGTGCTCGACGTCGGCCTCGGAGACCACGACCAGCCACGAACCCGACAGGGCTGCGGTCTGGTTGCCGGTCAGCGGCTTCCAGTCGATGCGATACCGGAGCGACTCCTGCGCGGAGCGCTCGTTCCGCTGCCTGCGCCAGGCCGACAGCGCGGGCAGCAGCCCGCTCAGCTGCTCGCCGTCGAGCCCGAGGGCCGTCGCCAGCGACTCGACGTCCTCCCGCTCGACCGCCGCCCAGAATTCACTGTCCGCTTCCGCGAGCGGTGGCATGGCAGGAGTGCTCGGCTCGACCCAGAAACGTTCCCGCTGGAACGGATAGGTCGGCAGATCGACCCGGCGAGCGCCCGTTCCGGCGAATACCCGCGTCCAGTCGGTGGCCACACCGTGCACGGACAGCTCGGCCAGCGCGGTCAGGAACTGCGCCGGTCCGCCGTGGTCGCGGCGCAGGGAGCCGGTCGCCACGACACCCGTCCCGGCCGCGTCGGCGATGTCCTGCACCCCCGCCGCGAGAACGGGGTGCGGGCTCGCCTCGACGAACGCGGTGTGGCCGAGGGCGAGCAGGCTCTCGATGGTGCTCTGGAACTCGACGGTGTGGCGGAGGTTGCGGTACCAGTAGGCCGCGTCCAGTTCTGCCGTGTCGGTCAGATGTCCGGTGACGGTCGAGTAGAAGGGGACCTCGCCGGTGCGGGGCGAGACGGGCGCGAGTGCTTGCGCCAGTTCGGCTTCGATCTGCTCGACGTGGGCGGAGTGGGAGGCGTAGTCGACGGGGATGCGCTTGGCCTGCGGGAACTCCGCCAGGATCGCGTCCAGCACGTCGTTGTCGCCCGAGACGACCGTCGAGGCCGGCCCGTTGACAGCCGCGATCGACAGTCCGTCACGACCGCGCAGCTGGTGCGCGGGCAGGGGTACGGACACCATGCCGCCCTGACCCGACAGCGCCAGGAGAGCCTTGCTGCGCAGGGCGACGATCCGAGCGCCGTCCTCCAGCGAGAGCCCGCCCGCGACACACGCCGCCGCGATCTCGCCCTGGGAGTGGCCCACGACCGCTGCCGGAGTGACACCGTACGAGCGCCACAGCTCGGCGAGCGAGACCATGACGGCCCAAAGGGCGGGCTGGACGATGTCGACCCGACGCAGGGCGTCTTCGTCCGACAGCACGTCGAGGAGCGACCAGTCGACGAACGGGCTCAGCGCCTGGGCGCACTCCCGCATGCGTCCGGCGAACACCGGTGAGGACTCGATGAGTTCCAGCGCCATGCCGGTCCACTGGGACCCCTGACCGGGGAAGACGAACACGACGCCGGACGGGGACCCGGCCACGCCGGTCACCACGCCCGGGGCCGGCGCGCCGCCCGCCACCGCGTCCAGTCCGCGCAACAGGTCCTCGCGACCCGCGCCCACGACGACCGCGCGGTGTGACAGCGGGGAACGAGTCGACGCCAGCGACCATGCCACGTCCACCGGGTGCGGGTCCGCTCCGGCCTCCATGAAGGACCGCAGCCGTGCAGCCTGCGCGCGAAGACCCGCCTCGTCCTGGGCCGACACCACCCACGGCACGGCCGACGGCTCGGTGCGAGCCTCCTCGGGCTCGGCGACCACGGGTGCCTGCTCGAGGATGACGTGGGCGTTGGTGCCGCTCACGCCGAACGACGACACACCCGCGCGGCGGGCCTCGCCGGTCACCGGCCAGTCGGTCCGCTCGGTGAGCAGCTCGACGGAGCCGGTCGTCCAGTCGACGTGCGGGGTGGGCTCGTCGACGTGCAGGGTCCGGGGCAGCACTCCGTGCTGCATCGCCAGCACCATCTTGATGACACCGGCGACGCCGGCCGCGGCCTGGGTGTGCCCGATGTTCGACTTCACCGAGCCCAGCAGCAGCGGCCGGACCGTGTCCCGGTCCTGGCCGTACGTGGCCAGGAGCGCCTGGGCCTCGATGGGGTCACCCAGAGTCGTGCCCGTACCGTGCGCCTCGACGGCGTCCACGTCCTGCGGCGACAGGCCCGCGCCGGCCAGTGCCTGGCGGATGACCCGCTGCTGCGCGGGACCGTTCGGGGCCGTCAGACCGTTCGAGGCGCCGTCCTGGTTGACGGCGGAGCCGCGTACGACCGCCAGGACCCGGTGGCCGTTGCGCTCGGCGTCCGACAGCCGCTCCACCAGGAGCATGCCGACGCCCTCGCCCCAGCCCGTACCGTCCGCACCCGCCGCGAACGCCTTGCAGCGCCCGTCGGCGGACAGCGCGCCCTGGCGGGAGAACTCCGCGAACGCGGTGGGGGTGGCCATCACCGTGGCGCCACCGGCCAGCGCCAGGGTGCACTCGTCCGAACGGAGCGCCTGTACGGCCAGGTGCAGGGCGACGAGCGACGACGAACACGCGGTGTCCACGGTGATCGCCGGGCCTTCCAGGCCGAACGTGTAGGACACCCGGCCGGACACCACGCTCGCCGCGCTGCCGGTCGCCAGGTGGCCGTCGGCACGCTGAGGGGCGTTGCCGACCAGGGCACCGTAGTCCTGGCCGTTGGTACCGACGAACACCCCCGTACGGCTGCCCCGCACCGAGTCCGTGGAGATGCCCGCGCGCTCGAAGACCTCCCAGGCCGTTTCCAGCAGCAGTCGCTGCTGCGGGTCCATGGCGATGGCCTCGCGCGGCGAGATCCCGAAGAAGCCCGGGTCGAAGTCGGCGGCGTCGTAGAGGAAGCCACCGGCCCGCACCGGCACGCCGTCGGTCCCGTCGGCGATGCTCCAGCCGCGGTCCGAGGGGAAGGCCGACATGGCGTCCGTGCCCGAGTCGAGCAGGCGCCACAGTTCCTCGGGAGAGTCGACCCCGCCCGGGAAGCGGCAGCTCATGCCGACGATCACGATCGGGTCGTCGTCCACCGGAGCCGGCATTCCGGCCCCCGGGGCCGGGGAAGCGGCCGTCGCCTGTGATCCGAGAATCCCGTCCAGGAGGTACCTGGCAAGGAGTTCGGGTGTGGGGTAGTCGAAGACGACGGAGGCGGGTGTGCGCACTCCGGTCGCCGCGGTGAGCCGGTTGCGCAGCTCGACGGCGGTCAGCGAGTCGAAGCCGACCGACTGGAACGTGCGCGAGGTGTCGACCGCCGCCGGTGCGGCGTGGCCGAGGACCGCGGCGACCTGGCCGCGCACCAGCTGGAGGACCGTTCGCTCCTGCTCGACCGGAGGCAGGCCCCGCAGGCGGCCGGAGAACTCACCGGCCGTGTCGTCCGCCGACCGGAGGTGCCCCGCACCGAGGAGTGCGGTGAGGAGGGGGCCGGTCCGGGCCGCGGTGAAGCGGGAGCCGAACGACTCCCAGTCCACGTCCGCGACCAGCACCACGGCTTCGCTGTCGTCCAGCACACGCTGGAGTGCGGTGAGCGCCAGCGCGGGCGCCATGGCCCCCGCGTGCCCCGCTCCCATGCCCGTCCCGGCCCAGGCGCCCCAGGCGACCGAGGTGGCGGTCAGGCCCTGGGACCGGCGCTGTCGTGCCAGCCCGTCCAGTACGGCGTTCGCGGCCGCGTAGCTCGCCTGACCGGCGTTGCCCAGCGTCGCGGAGGCCGAGGAGAACAGCACGAACGCGTCCAGGTCGCGGTCACGGGTCAGCTCGTCCAGGTGCCGGGCGCCGTCGGCCTTCACGCGCATGACCTCGTGGACGCGCTCCGGGGTCAGCGACTCCAGCATGCCGTCGTCGAGGACGCCCGCGGCGTGTACGACGACCCGGAGGTCGGGGAGCGTGTCGAGCAGTGCGGCGACCGTGTCGCGGTCGGCCACGTCGCAGGCAGCGACCGTGACCTGGGTGCCCAGTGCCTCCAGTTCGGCGGCGAGTTCGGTCGCGCCCGGGGCGTCGGTGCCCCGGCGGCCGGTGAGCACGATGTGCTCGACGCCAGTGCCTGCCAGCCAGCGGGCGACATGGGTGCCCAACGCCCCCGTACCACCGGTCACCAGCGCGGCACCCCGGCCGCGCCACGCAGCGGGCTCGTGCGCTGCCGCAGCCGCACGGCTCAGGCGGCAGCCCCACACTCCCGTGGGCCGGATCGCGACCTGGTCCTCACCGGTCGCGCCGCTGAGCACCGCGCACAACGACGCCGCGACGCGCTCGTCCACCTGCGCGGGGAGATCGATCAGACCGCCCCAGCGGTCGGGGTGCTCCAGCGCGATCACCCGGCCGAGACCCCAGATCCCGGACTGGTCCGGGTCGACCGTTCCGTCGTCGTCGGCTACGGACACGGCGCCGCGGGTGACGCACCACAGGGGGGCGTCGATGCCCGCCGTGCCGAGGGCCTGGACCAGGGAGACCGTTTCGATGACGGGCAGAAGGGAGACCACACCCGCCACCGGGGCGTCGTCACCCAGGTCCTCGGGGGCCGTGACGACTCGGACGTCGGCTCCCACGGCCGACAACGCGGCAGCCACGTCGTCGCCCGCCTCGCCGACCACCCACCAGGTGCCGGGCAGCGGCGACTGCGCGGGAACGCCTGTGACGGGAGTCCAGTGCGTCCGGTACCGCCAGGAATCCACCAACGACTGTTCCTGCCGACGGCGGCGCCAGGACGACAGCGTGGGGAGTACGTCGCCGAACGGCCGGTCGGCGTCGATGCCGAGGGAGCCCAGGTCGCCACGCTCGACGGCGTCCCAGAACGCGGCGTCCACCGCGCTGGTGACGGGCTCGGCGTCGGCAGCCGGCTCCAGCCAGAAGTGCTCCTGCCGGAAGGCGTAGGTGGGGAGTTCGACGTGGCGTGCGCCGGGGAAGATCGTGGGCCAGTCGATGGTGAGGCCGCGGGTGTGGAGGGTGCCCAGTGCGGTGAGGAGGGTGGTTGCCTCGGGTCGGTTGGGGCGGAGGGCGGGTACGCCGTCGCCGTCGGCCAGTGACGTCAGGCTGCCGTCGGGGCCGAGTTCGAGGAAAGTTGTGGTGCCGAGGGTGCGGAGGGTGGTGAGGCCGTCGGCGAAGCGGACGGTCTCACGGAGGTGACGGACCCAGTATTCGGCGGTGAGCAGTTCGTCGCCCGCGACGGTGCCCGTGACGTTGGAGACGATGGGCAGGGTGGGGGAGTGGAACGCGACGGTGTTCAGCACGGTGGCGAAGTCGTCCAGCATCGCGTCCATCCGGTGCGAATGGAATGCATGACTGACCCACAGACGCCGGGTCTTGACCCCGCGAGAGGAGAGGATGTCGGCAACGCCCTCGACGGCCTCTGTGTCTCCGGAGATGACGGTGGATTCGGGGCCGTTGACGGCGGCGATGGTGACGCCGTCGGTGAGGAGGGGGAGCACGTCACCCTCGGGGGCGGCGACGGAGACCATGGCTCCGCCGACAGGCAGCGCCTGCATCAGACGGCCGCGTGCCGCGACCACGCGTGCGGCGTCTTCGAGTGACCAGACGCCTGCGATGTGGGCGGCGGCAAGCTCGCCGATCGAGTGGCCGAGGAGGTGGTCCGGCTTCACTCCCCACGAGGAGACGAGGCGGTAGAGCGAAACCTCGAGGGCGAAAAGGGCCGCCTGGGTGTAGAGGGTCTCGCCGAGCAGGTCGGCGTTGTCGCCCCAGACCACTTCGTGCAGGGGTCGGTCGAGGTGGCGGTCGAGCTCGGCGCAGACCTCGTCCCACGCCTGGGCGAAGACGGGGTAGGCGCTGTGCAGCTCGCGGCCCATGCTCAGTCGCTGGGAGCCCTGGCCCGTGAAGAGCACGCCCAGTCCACCGGCCACCGGAACACCGACAGTCAGCGATTCGAGGCCTGCGAGGAGCTCGTCGCGGTTCGTGCCCACGACCACCGCGCGATGCGACAGCGCCGCACGCGACGAGGCCAGCGACCAGCCCACGTCCGCCGGATCCAGCTCCGGGTTGTCGTTCACGAAGGACTTCAATCGGTCGGCCTGCGCCCGCAAGCCGTCCTCACCGGCGCCGGACAGGACCCACGGAATCGCCGGCAGTTCGCCCCGATCCGTCTCGGGCTCGGCCGCTGCCGACGGCTGCTCCAGGATCACGTGGGCGTTGGTGCCGCTCACGCCGAAGGACGACACGCCCGCACGTCGCGGAGCACCCGTCTCGGGCCAGTCGGTCTGCTCGGTGAGCAGTTCCACGGATCCCGTGGCCCAGTCGACGTGCGTCGACGGCTCGTCGACGTGGAGGGTCCGGGGCAGCACTCCGTGCTGCATCGCCATGACCATCTTGATGACACCGGCCACACCCGCGGCAGCCTGCGTGTGCCCGATGTTGGACTTCACCGAGCCGAGGAGCAGCGGCCGGTCCGTGTCCCGGTCCTGGCCGTACGTGGCCAGGAGCGCCTGGGCCTCGATGGGGTCGCCCAGCGTCGTACCCGTACCGTGCGCCTCCACCGCGTCGACATCCGCTGCCGTCAGACCGGCGTTCGCCAGCGCGGCACGGATGACCCGCTGCTGCGCGGGCCCGTTCGGGGCCGTCAAACCATTCGAGGCACCGTCCTGGTTCACGGCGGAGCCCCGCACCACGGCCAGGACCCGGTGTCCGTTCCGGACGGCGTCCGACAGCCGCTCCACGAGGAGCATGCCGACGCCCTCGGCCCAGCCCGTACCGTCCGCGGCCGCCGCGAACGACTTGCACCGGCCGTCGGCCGCGAGACCGCCCTGGCGCGAGAACTCCACGAACGCGGTCGGAGTGGCCATGATCGTGACGCCGCCGGCCAGGGCCAGCGAGCACTCCCCGGACCGCAGCGCCTGCACCGCCAGGTGCAGCGCGACCAGCGACGACGAGCACGCCGTGTCCACCGTCACCGCCGGACCTTCGAGCCCGAAGGTGTAGGACACCCGCCCGGAGATGACACTGCTCGAACTGCCGGTCAGGAAGTAACCCTCGGACGCCGCCGCGGCGCCGTAGCCCTGCGAGGACGCGCCCACGAACACGCCGGTCCGGCTGCCCCTGACCGAGGAGGCCGGGATACCTGCCCGCTCGAACGCCTCCCACGTGGTGTGCAGCAGCAGTCGCTGCTGCGGGTCCATCGCCGTCGCCTCGCGGGGCGAGATCCCGAAGAAGCCGGGGTCGAAGTCGCCCGCGCCGTACACGAAGCCGCCCACGCGGGCGTACGACGCGCCCGGCCGGCCGGTGGCCGGGTCGTGGAGGCCGCTCAGGTCCCAGCCGCGGTCCGTCGGGAAGGGCGATATGGCGTCGCCGTTGGAGTCGACCAGCCGCCACAGGTCCTCGGGCGACGCTACGCCGCCCGGATAGCGGCAGCTCATACCGACGATCACAATGGGGTCGTCGTCCGCCGGAGCCACTGCCGACGTGTCCGGCACGATCTCCTGCGGAGCGCCCAGCACCTCGCTGACCAGATACGCGGCCAGCGCCGACGGCGTCGGGTAGTCGAAGATGACCGTGGCCGGCGGGCGGATGCCGGTGGCGGTGGTCAGCCGGTTGCGGAGCTCGACCGCGGTCAAGGAGTCGAAGCCGATCTCCTGGAAGGTCCGCGCGGCATCGACCGCTTCGGGGCCCGGGTGCCCCAGCACCGCCGCCGCGGCGGTACGCACCAGCTCCACGGCCGCGCGGCTCCGCTCTGCCTCGGACAGGCCACGGAGGCGGAGCGCGAACTCGCCGGCCGGTGCCGCCAGCTCGGCGGTGTCCGTCAGCAGCTCGCTCAGCAGCGGGCTCGGACGCAGGGCCGTGAACCGCGGCCCGAAGCGTGCCCAGTCCACGTCCGCGACCACGACGGCCGTCTCGTCGCCGTGCAGCGCCTGCCGCAGCGCGGTGACCGCCAGGTCGGGCGCCATGCCCAGGAGCCCGTGCCCTGCGAGGAGGTCCGCGCCCTCGGCGGCCATGCCGCCGCCGGCCCACATGCCCCACGCCACCGACGTCGCCACGCGGCCGTCGGCCCGCCGACGATGCGCCAGTCCGTCCAGGAACGCGTTGGCCGCGGCGTACGCCGACTGGCTGCCGCTACCCCACACGCCGGCGATCGACGAGAACAGGACGAACGCGTCCAGATCCACCTCGCGCGTCAGCTCGTCGAGATGGATCGCGCCCGCGACCTTCGCCCGCATGCCGGCCTCGAACTCGCCGGCGGTCACGCCGTCCACCGCGCCCCAGCTGGGCACCCCGGCGGCATGCACGACCACACGCAGATCCGGGATCGTGCCGAGCAGTGCGGCGACCGCGTCCCGGTCCGCCACGTCACACGCGACTACCCGGGCCCGGGCGCCGAGCGCCTCAAGTTCCGCGACCAGTTCGGTCGCGCCCGGGGCGTCGGTGCCCCGGCGGCCGGTGAGCACGATGTGCTCGACGCCGGTGCCCGCCAGCCAGCGGGCGACATGACCGCCCAGTGCGCCCGTCCCGCCCGTGACGAGTGCGGTTCCGGCAGTACGCCAGGCCACGGGCGCACTGCCGGCCGAAGCCGCACGCCGCAGCCGGCCCGCCCATACCTGGGCGCCACGGATGGCGACCTGGTCCTCGCCGGTGGCACCGCCGAGGACCAGGGCCAGCAGCTGCCCGGCGCGCTCGTCCGGCTCGCCGGGCAGGTCGATCAGACCGCCCCAGCGGTCCGGCCGCTCCAGGCCGATCACCCGGCCGAGACCCCAGATCGCGGACTGGTGAGGATCCACCACATCGCCGTCGGCCACGGACACGGCGCCGCGGGTGACGCACCACAGGGGGGCGTCGATGCCCGCCGTGCCGAGGGCCTGGACGAGGGAGACCGTTTCGATGACGGGCAGAAGGGAGACCACACCCGCCGACGGGGCGTCGTCGCCGCCGTCCAGCTCCGCGACCGTCGTAACGCGCACATCGGCGCCGGCGGTGCGCAGCGCGGTGACGACCATGTCGGCGTCGCCCGTCCTGCCGCCCGGCTCGACCACGATCAGCCAGGAACCGGTCGGCTTCGGTTCGGAAGACACCCCGGTGACAGGGGTCCAGGCGAACCGGTACCGCCAGGAGTCGACGACCGACTGGTCCTGCCAGGCCCGCCGCCACGACGACAGCGCCGGCAGCACCTCGTTCATGGGCCGGTCGGCGTCGATGCCCAGCGCCTCCACGTCGCCGCGCTCGACCGCGTCCCAGAACGCGGCGTCCACAGCGCTCGTGGCGGACTCGACGGAGGCAGCGGACTCCAGCCAGAAACGTTCCCGCTGGAAGGCGTAGGTGGGGAGTTCGATGCGGTGTGCGCCGGGGAAGAGCGTGGGCCAGTCGATGGTGAGGCCGCGGGTGTGGAGGGTGCCGAG
>NZ_JBFADG010000003.1:0-34194 GCF_040641275.1 Streptomyces sp. NPDC021096
CGGGCTGCAAATGCAGCCCGTCCGGCGATTGAGGACAAGAAACGGTGAAAGGGCGGGTCAGGGGCACATCTCAGGCGCAGGTACCGTCCAGCTGCTCGATCGTCGCGATCGACGGCCCGCGCACCGTGGCCAGGCTCCGGGCCACATCCTCCGCGGCCCTCAGGACGCGTACCGCGTTCCGCCACGTGAGCTTCGCGAGGTCCGCGTCGGACCAGCCGCGCCGCAGCAGCTCCGCGATCAGGTTGGGGTAGCCGGCGACGTCCGACAGGCCCTCCGGGGTGAACGCCGTGCCGTCGTAGTCGCCGCCGATGCCGATGTGGTCGACGCCCGCGACCTCGCGCATGTGGTCGAGGTGGTCGGCGACCGTTTCGGCCGTGGCGAGCGGACGGGGGCGCTCCGCCTCAAAGGCGCGGTGGACGGCCATGGCCTCGGCGGTGGTGTCGAGGTGGTGCAGGCCGTGGGCGCGCATGTTCTCGTCCGCCGCCCGCGTCCAGTCGACGGCCTCCGGCAGGATGAACTTCGGCACGAACGTCACCATGGCCACGCCGCCGTTCGCGGCGAGCGAGCCGAGCACGTCGTCGGGGACGTTGCGCGGGTGGTCGCAGACGGCGCGCGCGGAGGAGTGCGAGAAGATCACCGGCGCCTCGCTGACCCGCAGCGCGTCCCGCATCGTGCCGGGCGCGACGTGCGAGAGGTCGACCAGCATGCCGATGCGGTTCATCTCGCGGACGACCTCTTCGCCGAAGCGCGTCAGCCCGCCCACCGCGGGCACGTCGGTCGCCGAGTCCGCCCACGGGATGTTGTCGTTGTGGGTGAGCGTCATGTAGCGCACGCCCAGCTGGTGCAGGGCGCGCAGCGTGGCCAGCGAGCAGTTGATGCTGTGGCCGCCCTCGGCGCCCATCAGCGAGGCGATGCGGCCCTCGGCCCGCGCGGCCTCCATGTCGTCGGCGGTCAGCGCCAGGCGCAGGTCGGCCGGGTGGCGGTCGACCAGCTGCCGTACGACGTCGATCTGCTCGAGCGTGGCGCTGACGGCGTTGTCGCCGGCCATGTCGCTGCGGACGTAGACGGACCAGAACTGGGCCCCCACCCCGCCGGCGCGCAGCCGGGGGAGGTCGGTGTGCAGGCCGGTGCCGCTCTGGTCGGCGGCGATGTCGCGCCGGTCGAGGTCGTAGCGGACCTGCTCGCGCAGCGCCCAGGGGAGGTCGTTGTGCCCGTCGACGACGGGGTGCGCGGCGAGGAGCTCCCGGGCGCGGTCGAGGTGGTCCGCGGCGCTCACGGCGCTCACTTCCCGAATCCGAAGCCCGTACCGCCCTGGACCTTGGCCCGCAGCCGCCTGCCCTTGTCGGTGGCCTGCTCGTTGAGCTCGTCCTGGAAGTGGCGCATGCGGCCGAGGAGCTCGCTGTCGTGCGCGGCGAGCATCCGGACCGCCAGCAGCCCGGCGTTGCGGGCGCCGGCGACGGAGACGGTGGCGACCGGCACCCCGGCGGGCATCTGCACGATGGACAGCAGGGAGTCCATGCCGTCCAGGTACTTCAGCGGTACGGGCACCCCGATCACCGGCAGCGGCGTGACGGAGGCCAGCATGCCGGGGAGGTGGGCCGCGCCGCCCGCCCCCGCGATGATGGCCTTGAGGCCGCGGTCGGCGGCCTGCTCCCCGTACGTGACCATCTCGCGCGGCATCCGGTGCGCGGAGACGACGTCGACCTCGTAGGGGATCTCGAACTCGTCCAGGGCCTTGGCGGCGGCTTCCATGACGGGCCAGTCGGAGTCCGAGCCCATGACGATGCCGACGACGGGGGAACCAGTCATTCCGTGATCGTTCCTCGCAGGTATCCGGCGGCGTGGCTCGCGCGCTCGCGCACATCCGCCAGGTCGTCGCCGTAGGTGTTGACGTGTCCGACCTTGCGGCCGGGCTTGACGTCCTTGCCATACATATGGATCTTCAGGCCCGGGTCCCGTGCCATGCAATGGAGGTAGGCGGAATACATGTCGGGGTAGTCGCCCCCGAGCACGTTCGCCATGACCGTCCACTTCGCGCGCGGGCGCGGGTCGCCGAGCGGCAGGTCCAGCACGGCCCTGACGTGGTTGGCGAACTGCGAGGTGATCGCGCCGTCCTGGGTCCAGTGGCCGGAGTTGTGCGGGCGCATCGCCAGCTCGTTGACGAGCACCCGCCCGTCGCGGGTCTCGAACAGCTCGACCGCGAGGTGACCGACGACGCCGAGCTCCTGGGCCACCGTCAGGGCCAGCTGCTGGGCGTGCGCGGAGAGCTCCTCGGACAGGCCCGGGGCGGGGGCGATGACCGTGTCGCAGACCCCGTCGACCTGGACGGACTCCACGACGGGGTAGGAGACGGCCTGGCCGTGCGGGGAGCGGACGACGTTGGCGGCGAGCTCGCGGACGAAGTCGACCTTCTCCTCGGCGAGCACGGGCACCCCGGCGCGGAACGGTTCCCGCGCGCCCTCGGCGTCGCGGACCACCCACACACCCTTGCCGTCGTAACCGCCGCGCACGGTCTTGAGGACGACGGGGAATCCGTCACCCTCTTCCGCGAAGCGCACCACGTCGGCCGGATCGGCCACGATCCGGTGCCGTGGACAGGGCACTCCGATCTCCGTGAGCTTCGCCCGCATCACGCCCTTGTCCTGGGCGTGCACCAACGCGTCGGGCCCGGGGCGGACGGGGATGCCGTCCGCCTCCAGGGCCCGTAGGTGCTCGGTCGGAACATGCTCGTGATCGAAGGTGATCACGTCGCATCCTTGTGCGAAAGCACGAAGGGTCTCCAGGTCGCGGTAGTCGCCGATGACGACATCACTCACCACCTGGGCCGCCGAGTCCTGCGGGGTATCGCTGAGCAGCTTGAACCTGATGCCGAGGGGGATGCCCGCCTCGTGGGTCATACGGGCGAGCTGGCCGCCGCCGACCATGCCGACTACCGGGAACGTCACGCCCCCAGAGTATCCGTACGCACGAACCATCCTTACCGCCCCTGGATGATCCTCCAATTCCGGAGGCTGTTACTCCGGCGACCGGAAGGCGCCGCAGCCCCCTTCGATTGCGGTCCGATTAGGACCGGAAAGTGCACGTTCGCCGGTCATTAGCCGACTCTCCGGTTCGCCGTCCGCGACCGCTGGTTAGCATGAAGGACATGACTCGACCGCGCACAGTGCGTTCCCGGCTGGAGCGGCTGGCCCGCGAGATCGCGAAATTCGGCGCCGTAGGCGCGATCGGATTCGTGGTCAACTTCATCGTCTTCAACCTCTGCGTCCACGGCCTCGGTCTGGCCGTGGTGCGTTCCGGCGTCATCGCGACCGCCGTGGCCATCGGCACCAACTACATCGGCAACCGCTACTGGACGTATCGCCACGGCGACAGGAACCGGCGCAGCCGTGAGCTGTCCCTGTTCCTGCTGTTCAGCGGCATCGGCCTCGTCATCGAGAACGGCGTCCTGGCCCTGTCGCACTACGGTCTGGGCCTGACCACCCCGCTCGCGGACAACATCGCGAAGAACGTCGTCGGCCTCGGCCTCGGCACGGTCTTCCGCTTCTGGTCCTACCGCACCTGGGTGTTCCGGGCGCTGCCCGCGCGGGCGGCCGTGGAGACCGCCGAATCGTTCCTGGCGGCGGCGCCCGCGCCACAGCGCGTGGACGCCGGCAAGTAGCCCGCGGGCGCCGCACCTGCCTGCCGCGCGTCAGTCGTGCTGGTCGGCTTCCCGGCTCAGGAACAGTGCGAACACGGGCGGCTGCTGCTGCAGGAGCTCCAGCCGCCCGCCGTCCGCCTCGGCCAGGTCGCGGGCGACCGCCAGCCCCAGCCCCGTGGAGTTGCGGCCGCTGACGGTCCGCTCGAAGACCCGTGAGCCCAGGTCGGCCGGGACGCCCGGCCCCTCGTCGGAGACCTCCACCACCGCCTGGTTGCCGGTGACGCGCGTACGGATCGCCACCGTACCGTCGCCGTGCATCAGCGAGTTCTCGATCAGCGTCGCCAGCACCTGGGAGACCGCGCCGGGCGTGCCCACCGCCCGCAGCCCCTGCTTGCCCGAGCGCACCAGGGCCCGACCCGCCGTGCGGGTCGCGGGCCGCCACTCCTCGATCTGCTGCTTGACGACCTCGTCGAGGTCGAAGGTGACGGCGGACCCGGTCTGCGGGTCACGGGAGTTGGTCAGCAGCCGCTGGACGACATCGGTGAGCCGCTCCACCTGGGTGAGGGCGATCGTCGCCTCGTCCTTGACCGTACTCGGGTCGTCGGTGAGCGTGATCTCCTCCAGCCGCATCGACAGCGCGGTCAGCGGGGTGCGCAGCTGGTGCGAGGCGTCGGCGGCCAGCCGCCGCTCCGCCGTGAGCATGCGGGCGATCCGCTCGGCGCTCGCGTCCAGGACGTCGGCGACCCGGTCCAGCTCCGGGACGCCGTAGCGACGGTGCCGGGGGCGGGGGTCACCGGAGCCCAGCCGCTCGGCCGTCTCGGCGAGGTCGGTGAGCGGCGCGGTGAGCCGGTTGGCCTGGCGTACGGCCAGGAACACGGCGGCGATGACGGCCAGCAGGGCCACCGCGAGGATCACCAGCAGGGTGCGGCCGACCTCCCGGCTGACCGTGGAGCGGGACTCCTCGACCAGGACCGTCTCGCCCTGCTCGCCCTTCCGCGTCGCCGTGATGACGCCGCCCTCGGGGCGGGTGCCGATCTCGATGGCCTCGCGGCCGGGGATGTCGACCCTGGCGTACCGGTCGAGGGTGATCTGCTCGCGCAGCACCCCCGACTCCACCCGCTCGCCGCCCAGCAGACGGCTGTCGACGATGCTGACCAGGCGCACGGCCTCGGACTGCACGCTCTCCTGGGCACTGCTCTCGATCGTGCGGGTCTCGACGATGACGAGCGAGATGCCGAACACGGCGATCACGACGAGCACGACGGCGAGCGTGGAGTTGATCAGTCGGCGACGCACGGTGCCTGTCTTTCGGGTCTTCCGGAGTGCGGAGGCTCAGCTCTTCTCGAAGCGGAAGCCGACGCCGCGAACGGTGGCGATGTACCGCGGGTTGGCCGCGTCGTCGCCGAGCTTCTTGCGGAGCCAGGAGATGTGCATGTCCAGGGTCTTGGTGGAGGACCACCACGTGGTGTCCCAGACCTCGCGCATCAGCTGATCGCGCGTGACGACCCGGCCCGCGTCGCGCACCAGGACCCGCAGCAGGTCGAACTCCTTCGCCGTGAGCTGTAGTTCCTCCTCGCCCATCCAGGCGCGGTGCGACTCGACGTCGATGCGCACACCGTGGGTGGCCGGCGGCTGCTGGGGGCTCTCGACCGCGCCGCGGCGCAGCAGGGCCCGTACGCGCGCGAGCAACTCGGCCAGCCGGAAGGGCTTGGTGACGTAGTCGTCGGCGCCGGCGTCCAGGCCGACGACGGTGTCCACCTCGTCGGCACGGGCGGTGAGCACCAGCACGGGGAAGCCGTGCCCCTCGGTGCGCAGCCGGCGGCAGACCTCCAGACCGTCCATGCCGGGCAGCCCGAGGTCGAGGACGAGCAGGTCCACCCCTCCCTGAAGGCCGGCGTCCAGCGCCGTCGGACCGTCTTGGCGTACCTCCACCTCGTACCCTTCGCGGCGCAACGCGCGTGCGAGCGGCTCCGAGATGGAAGCGTCATCCTCGGCGAGCAGTACTCGGGTCATGCACAGATGGTAGTCCGACCGGGCTCACGGCCAAGGTGTAGCGGGCTTCCACCGGGGCAACACTTCCCCGAAAGTGCTATCACCCTGGAATATGTGCGGATGGTTCCTGCATCGACTGTGATCCATGTCTCAACTCCTTCCATATGCGGGCGGGGTGTGACGTATGGTGACCAGACGTCTGTAGCACTACCGGAGGACCTTCGGACAGTTGAACGCGCCGAAGGTCCCTGTTGTGCGCAGGGCTGGTCCCTCCAGTCTTGTCACAGTGATTGACCTGTCGGTCGGGTCCGCCGCGCGATGGTGCGCGGGGGCGTGGATCCCGGCGTACGGCCGTCCTGCCGGCCCCCCGATCCCGGGAGGCCGAACCCCTCGGGCGTGGGGGCGGGCGGTGCCGTAGCCGGTGCCGGCCAACCCCCACCCGGGCGCGCATCTGCTCTACCGCGCGTCCCGAGCACCCAAGGAATGACCATGGCGTCCAGCCTGACGAAGGGCGCGGCCGAGCAGGAGAAGACCTCTCCGGGCGGCGGCGGCAAGACCTTCTTCGGCCACCCCCGCGGCCTTGCCCCCCTCTTCCTCACCGAGATGTGGGAGCGCTTCTCCTACTACGGCATGAGGGCACTCCTCGTCGTCTACCTGATCGCCGGCGGCCCCGACGCCAAGCCGGACAGTCAGGGCGGCGGCCTGGCGATGCCCGAGGCCAGCTCGGTGGCCATCTACTCCGCCTACGTGGGGATGGTCTACCTCCTCGCCATGCCCGGCGGCTGGTTCGGCGACCGTGTCTGGGGTCCGCGCAAGACGGTCGCCATCGCGGCGGGCATCATCATGGCCGGTCACCTGGCCCTGGCCGTCCCCGGCAAGCCGACCTTCTTCTTCGGCCTCGCGCTGGTCGCGATCGGCTCGGGTCTGCTGAAGGCCAACATCTCCACGATGGTCGGCCACCTCTACGACGGTCCGCAGGACCCGCGCCGTGACGGCGGCTTCACGATCTTCTACATCGGCGTCAACATCGGCGCCTTCGCCGCCCCGCTCGTGATCGGCACGGTCGGCCAGAAGGTCAACTGGCACCTGGGCTTCTCGATCGCCGCGCTCGGCATGGGTCTCGGCCTGATCATCTTCCTGCTGGGCACCCGCCACCTCAGCCCCACGAGCAGCGTCGTCCCGAAGCCGCTGACGGCCGCCGAGCGCAAGTCGACGATCGTCAAGGCCCTGATGTGGTTCGCCGTCGCCGCCGCCTTCTACGGCGTCGTCGCGGGCACCGGCCACTTCTCGCAGAAGTGGGCCACCATCCCGCTCGCCCTGCTCGGCGTGGTCATCCCGATCACGGTGCTGACCCGCATCAAGCGCGACAAGGAACTGTCCGCGAGCGAGCAGACCAAGGTCAGCGGCTACATCTGGTTCTTCGTCGCCGCGGCCGTGTTCTGGATGATCTTCGACCAGGCCGGCTCGACGATGTCGACCTTCGCCGAGAAGAAGACCGCGGACAACGTCTTCGGCATCGACTTCCCGTCGACCTGGTTCCAGTCGGTCAACCCGCTGTGGGTCATGGCCATCGCCCCGGTCTTCGCCTCGATGTGGCTGTGGCTGGCCCGCCGTGACCGCGAGCCCAGCACCACCGTGAAGTTCTCGATGGCCATGGTCGGCATCGGTGCCTCGTTCTTCGTCTTCGCCATCCCGATGGCGATGGCCACCGACGGCACGAAGGTCACCCCGGCCTGGCTGCTGATGATCTACGGCATCCAGACCATGGGTGAGCTGTGCCTCTCCCCGGTCGGTCTGTCGCTCACCACGAAGATGGCGCCGCAGAAGTACGCGAGCCAGATGATGGGTGTCTGGTTCCTCGCGGTGACCGCGGGCGACTGCACGATGACCCTGCTGTCGGAGTCGGGTGTCGACCTGAACGGCATCGGCGTGATCCTCGGACAGGCGGCGGCCGCGACGCTGGCCGGTCTCGCGGTGTGGATGTACCGCAAGAAGATCGAAGCCCTGATGGGCGACGTTCGCTGACGCAGCCCCCCTTCCCGGGCATCTGGGCCCCCGGCGCGCACTGCGCGCCGGGGGCCCTTCGCGTCATCCGGGGCCGGGATCGCGCGGCGCCGGGGCGCCCGCGCCCCTCGGGTCGGCCTCCGGCGTGAACCAGGGCAGCGCGCCCGCTCCGGGGCCGCCGGGCTCCCGCGTACGGTCCCCGGTGGGCGGCCGGGGCCGTACGCGGTCCACGACGGCCATGCCGGCCCGGAAGAGGGCCAGGGGCACCACCACGCACAGCAGGATCCAGAAGAGCGTCACGCCCCAGGGGCGGCTCACGTCCCACGGCTGCTCGACGAGCACCTTGTCGCCGTAGGCGAGCGAGATCAGATAGTCCCCGTACGCGCCCGCCGCCAGCTCCACGTCCAGGGCGACGCGCTCCTTCCGCCCGGCGGCCACGGTGCCGCGCCAGGGGCGTTCCTCCCAGGACGGGGCGAGCACGCCGTGCGCGGTGCCGAGGCGGAAGACGGGGTCGGCGGCCGGGGTCGAGCCGAGGTTGGCGACGGTCACGACCAGGCGGCGCCCGGGCGGGGCGCCGAACCACGTCAGCAGGGAGCCGGAGCCCTCCAGCCGGGCGTCGAGCACGCTCAGCCGCTCGCCGCCGCTCTGCCGCGGCAGGGGCGCGACCGGGTGGCCCGTGACGGAGAACGGGGCGTCGGCCGCAGCCGCCTCGCCGGTGACGGTCGCGACGTGCACCACGCACGGGCAGGGCTTGGGCGGCGCGGCGACCGGGAGGCCGCGGCGGAACGTACCGTCGGCGGCCGTCGTGACGGTGCGGCCGTCGGCGTTGGCACAGGCGTTGGTGCCGCCGATCATGTTCTGGCCGCACACCAGGAGGGTGAGCAGGGCGCCGGGCCGCCAGCCCGTGCCGCTGACGGTGACGCTCGCGCCCTTGGGGGCGTCGGCGCGGTCCACGGTGGCCGTCGGCTGCGCGGCGGCTGATGTCCGTGGTGCCGCCGCGGCGGGTGGGGCGAGCAGGGTGAGCAGCAGGGCGAGCGCGGCCGCCAGCGCCGCCACGAGCGCCTCGGGCCGGGCCCGGGCCCCGGCGCCCCGCCCGCCGGTCACGGCCGGGCTCCGCGCCGCCGTCGTACGAGGCGTACGGCCGCGGCCGCCACGGCGAGGCCGACGAGCGCGGCCAGGGACGGCACGAGCCAGGGCAGGGGCGTGTACGGGCCGGACGCGGAGGCGTGGGTGCCGTCGGGGGCCGTGGCCGTGACGCTGACCCTGACCCGGTCCAGGCGCGGGGCGTCCGGCCACTTCTGCGCCAGCCGCACGCTGCGGCCCGGCGGCAGCTCGGCGGGCACCCCGGTCGCCGGCCGGCGCAGGACCTCGCCGAAGAGTCCCTCGGCCCGGATGGCCAGGCGGGGGGCGAGGGTGGTGTTGCCCCGGTTGACCAGGGAGTAGCGGATGACCGCGGACCCGCCCGTACCGCTGACCCGCACCCGTTCCACCGAGAGCGCGGAGAGCGCCGCCCCGCTGACCCGTACCGCCAGCGGCACCCGCACCAGCCGGCCCTCCCCCGAGGCGACCACGGCGGCGGCGTGGTCGCCGGGCCCCAGCCCCGCCGGCACGGTCACGGCCAGGGGCACGTCCGCCCGGGTGCGCGGCGGCACGCTCACGCGGGCCGCCGCGAGGGAGATCCACGGGCCGGTGCCGCGCAGGTCGATCGTGCGGGGCCGGTCGCCGGGGTTGACCAGGGACAGCTTGTCCTCGAAGACCGTGCCGGGCGCGCCCTCCAGGTAGAAGGCGGAGCGGTCCTCCGCCGTCGGCCCCTTTTTACCGCCGGGCGCGGGCACCGCCGTCCACGGCTTCGCGTCGGCGGTCGCGGGGGCCGTGGGGAGGGCGAGCAGCGCCAGGGCGGCACACAGGGCGGCGGTGCGGGTGCGGGACGTCATCGGCGGCTCCCTGGGCGTGGGCGTACGGGGTCAGCCGGTGGCGCGGCTCCTGCGGGTGAGCCAGAGGGTGCCCGCGACGCCGGCGAGGAGCACCGTGCCGCCGAGGGTGCCGAGGGCGACGGCGGAGTCGGAGGGGCCGGTCTGCGGAAGCTGGCCGCCGCCGGTGGCCGCCGAGCCGCCGGATCCGGTGCTGCCCGTGGTGCCGCCCGTGCTGCCGGTCGTCCCTCCTGTGGAGCCGCCCGTTGTGGAGCCGCCGGTCGAACCGCCGGTCGTCGAGGAACCGCCCGTCGTTCCCGCCGTGGACCCGCCGGTCGAGCCGCTGGTGGAGCCGCCGGTCGTCCCGCCCGGGCCCTTGACCTCGAGGGTCAGCGACGGCTTGGGGTTGTTGGTGGGGGTGCAGGTGGTCGTGGTGCCCAGGGCGAGGATGGTGAGGGTCGAGGCCGTGAAGGTGACCTGGCCGCCCTTCTTCGGCGTGTACGTGCCCGAGAGATCACTGATCTTGATGGGGGTGTTCGGGGGTATCGGCTGGTCGTTGGGGGGGCCGGAGACCGCCACCGTGCCGCTGTCCGCGCCGCCGAGCTTGATGACGGCGCTTGGCTTCATCGCGCCCTTGCCGAGTTCGATGGGGCTGGAGGAGACGCCCTTTTGGAAGGACATGGTGAGTTTGTACGCCTCGCCGCTCGGCACGGCCTTGATGTCGATGGGCGAGACGGCGCTCTTGTCCCCGATCGGGGTCTTGCACTGGTAGTTGACGTCGACGGTCTCGGCCTGCGCGGCCGGTGCGACCAGCAGGATCGTGCCACCGGCCAGAGCCGCCGAGACCACGAGCGCACCGACGCGGCGCACGGGGTGACGTGGAATGTGGGACACCTGGGGTTCCCCTCTCGTCCGGTGCCGCAGCCGAAAGTTACTGACGACACATCAGATCGGGCGCCGACAGTACGCCGGGGACGGTGGAGAGGGAAGACACAGAACACGCCGCGCTCGGCGCGCGACATCGGGCGGGCGCGGGGCGCGGCGTGGGCCGGGCAGGCGGTGGGGCGCCAAGGGGCGCCGGGGGCGTGCGCTATGACGGAGCGGCAAGCTCCGCCCAGACCGTCTTGCCGACGGTGCCGTCGTGCCGCACGACGCCCCAGTCCAGGCAGAGGCGCTGCACGATGAACATGCCGTGCCCGCCGGGCCGCCCCGCGCGGTGCGGGGTGCGGGGCGCGGGCGTGCCGGCGCCGAGGTCGGCGACCTCCAGCCGCAGCACCTTGCCCGAGCGGCTGACGCGCAGCTCCTCGGGGCCGTCGGCGTGCAGGCAGGCGTTGGTGACGAGCTCGGAGACGACGAGCAGCACGTCCTCGGCGGCAGCCCGGTGGTCGGCCGTGGTCGCCGGCAGCCAGCCCCAGTCGTGGAGCGCCTGCCGGGTGAAATCGCGGGAGAGCGGCACGGCGCCGCCGACCCCGACGAGGCGCAGCCTGCGGATCTGCCCGCCCGGCGGCGGTGAGCCGGCAGGGGCGGCGCCGGAGGCGTCCGGACCGGGACCGTCCGGCGGTGGGCACGCCCGGGGGGTGCTCATCAGCGCTTCACCTCACCGATTCACCGAAACGAACACGAACATCTACAACGGATTCAGCTGTCTCCTGCCCGGCGGAATCGTGAGAACACCCACGAATTCGACACGGGGCCTGTGACACAGGCAACGGAGAGAAAGGGGGGACCGACGGGCAGGCTCAGTCGGCGAGCGCCGCGTCGAGCGTGTCGTGCACGGTGAAGACGGCTCCGGCGCCCGTGATCTCGAAGACCCGGGCGACCACGGGGCCCATCGCGGCGAGATGGATGGCGCCTCCGGCGGCCTCGGCCTTCAGCCGGGCGCCCAGGAGCACGTTCAGGCCGGTGGAGTCGCAGAAGTCCAGCTGCGAGCAGTCGACGATCACACGCGCGTCGCCCTCGCGGACGCAGCCTTCGAGTGGCTCACGCAACAATTCGGCCGTGTGGTGATCGAGCTCACCCGCCGGCGAAACGATCGAGCTCGCCCCGTGCCGCCGGACCTCCACAATCAGCCGACCTCTGCTCGGATTGCCGACCATCCCGCGATCCATGCGCTTCCCTTCGTGCCTTACGTGCCTTCGTGGCGTACCCGCGTGGCGCAGGCAAAACCCTACGCCTTCGATACGCGCCTCCGGAAGCCGAACTTCCGCCATTTCCGACAGAAGAGGACAAACGGTACTTGCCATATGAAGGTAAAGACCGGTAGGGCTAGTAGAGACACATCCACCACGGACGGCCTCGGAGGCGCCGCAAACCGCAGCAAAAGGGTCACGGCATCGGCAGCCATATGCCGAGAATGATGGAGGAGACCATGTCACCCCGGCTCGACGAAAAGCATTCCGATACCTCGTGCGCGGCCCTGGCGGCCCGCACTCCCGAGGACCGGGAGACCGCCTCGTCGACAACCCCGCCCGAGCACAGCGACCCCGGACTCTCCGGGCTCCCCGAGATCCCCCCGTACGACGAGGTGGGAGCGGTCGACGCACGTGCTCTGTCCAAGACTCTCTTCGCGCGCCTGTCCGCGCTCGAGGAGGGCACACACGAATACGCGTACGTCCGCAACACCCTGGTCGAACTGAACCTGGCACTGGTGAAGTTCGCGGCCTCCCGGTTCCGCACCCGCAGCGAGCCGATGGAGGACATCATCCAGGTCGGCACGATCGGTCTGATCAAGGCCATCGACCGCTTCGAGCTCAGCCGGGGCGTGGAGTTCCCCACGTTCGCGATGCCGACGATCATCGGCGAGATCAAGCGCTTCTTCCGGGACACCAGCTGGTCGGTGCGCGTACCCCGCCGGCTCCAGGAGCTCAGGCTCGACCTGGCCCGGGCCGGTGACGAACTGGCGCAGCAGCTCGACCGCTCCCCCACCGTGGCCGAACTGGCCCAACGGCTGGGCATCGCGGAGGACGAGGTCGTCGAGGGCATGGCCGCGAGCAACGCGTACACCGCGAGCTCGCTGGACGCCCAGGCCGAGGACGACGAGCCCGAGGGCTCGCTGTCCGACCGCATCGGCTACGAGGACCACAGCCTCGAGGGCATCGAGTACGTCGAGTCCCTCAAGCCGCTGATCGCCGAACTCCCCTCGCGTGACCGGCGGATACTCTCGCTGCGCTTCGTGGCGAACATGACGCAGTCCGAGATCGGCGACGAGCTGGGCATCTCCCAGATGCACGTCTCACGGCTGCTCTCCCGCACGCTGGTGCGGCTGCGCCGGGGTCTGATGAGCGAGGAGTAGGACCGGGGCCGGGCCTCCCTCGTCACCAGTGCGCCGCACGGACCTCTCCGTGCGGCGCACTGGGCGTCCCCGCCCGCCGCCCCAGCGGCGCCAGCGCGAGGAGGAGCAGCAGCGCGCCCACGGGTATCAGGTCCAGTCCCGCCGCCATGACCGCCACGGCGGCCACGACCACCGCCGGCCGCCAGGCCTCGATCGCGCGCACGGCGGCCGACTGCACGATGAGCAGCAGCAGCCCGACGTAGAAGAGCACCGGGCCGACTGTATAGAAGGCGGGCTTCATCCCCGGCGTGCCCTGGATCCGCTCGAAGAGCTCGTTCATGCCCGCCCGGTCCGCCGCGCTGTAGCCGACGACGAGATCGATGCCCGCCTGCACCGTCACGGCCGCCACGCCCAGCAGGCCCAGCGCCAGGGCGGAGCCGGCGAACCACCGGGCGGCCGGGCCGCGGCCGCGCACCGCCATCCGGCGCAGCCCCGCGAACACCGGGACGAACAGCACGACGCCCGCCAGCAGGGCGAGGTGGCCGAGCGACCAGTCCGGGCCGGGGCCGTGCTCGTCGTCGATCAGCCGGATGAGACCGTACGTCCCCAGGCATGCCGGCCCCGCGGCGAACGCCGCCCGTCCCCACGTGCTTCTCGTCATGCCCCGATCCTCGTGGCCGGGGCACCGCCCCGGCCTCGGGGAACACCCTGACGGGCCCCTGAGCGGTCCCTGACGGGCGCTCAGAGCGCCCGGACGCCCCGCTGCCAGACGGCGGAGACCAGCGGCACTCCGGGGCGGTAGGCGAGGTGGACGTGCGAGGGGGCGTCCAGGAGGGTGAGGTCGGCGCGGGCGCCTGGGGTCAGGCGGCCGATGTCGGTGCGCCGCAGGGCGGCCGCGCCGCCGGCGGTGGCGGACCAGACGGCCTCGTCGGGGGTCATGCCCATGTCCCGTACGGCCAGGGCGACGCAGAAGGGCATCGAACTGGTGAAGGACGAGCCCGGGTTGCAGTCCGTGGACAGCGCGACCGTGGCGCCGGCGTCCAGGAGCCGGCGGGCGTTCGGCCACTGGGCGCGGGTGGAGAACTCGGCGCCGGGCAGCAGCGTGGCGACGGTGTCGCCGTTCGCCAGGGCGTCGACGTCCGCGTCGGTCAGATGGGTGCAGTGGTCGGCGGAGGCCGCGCCCACCTCCACCGCGAGCTGGACGCCGGGTCCGTGGCCCAGCTGGTTGGCGTGGACGCGCGGGAGGAGACCGTGCCGCTTGCCGGCCTCCAGGACCGCACGGGCCTGGTCGCCGTCGAAGGCGCCCTTCTCGCAGAACACGTCGACCCAGCGGGCGTGCGGGGCGCACGCCTTCAGCATCTCGCCGGTGACGAGGGCGACGTAGCCGTCCGGGTCGTCGGCGAACTCCGGGGCGACGATGTGCGCGCCGAGGTAGGTGACCTCGTCGGTGTGGGCGGCGGCGATGCGCAGGGCACGGGCCTCGTCGTGGGTGGTCAGGCCGTAGCCGGACTTCGTCTCGAAGGTCGTGGTGCCCTGGCGCAGGGCCTCGGAGAGGTAGCGGGTGAGGTTCGCCTCGAGGTCGGCGTCGCTCGCCGCGCGGGTGGCCGCCACCGTGGTGCGGATGCCGCCCGCGCTGTAAGCGCGCCCGGACATCCGGGCGTTGAACTCGGCGGTGCGGTCGCCCGCGAAGACCAGGTGGGAGTGGGAGTCCACGAAGCCGGGCAGGCCCGCGCGCCCTTCGGCGTCGACCGCGTTGTCAGTGGCGGGTGCTTTGCTGGTCTCACCGACCCAGGCGACGCGGTCGCCGTCGATGACGACGGCCGCGTCCTGGATCAGGCCGAGGGGGCCTTCACCGAGGGAGGGGTCGTTGGTGACGAGACTGCTGATGTTGATGATCGCCGTGCTCATGCTGTCTCCGGTCCTCGGCGTCAGCCGCGCAGGGCGGCGATGGAGTCGGCCAGGGCCCGCGGCACGTCCGGTACGAGCTGGTGGACCCCGTCCCGTACGACGTGCCGCCCGCCCACGACCGTATGGGCGATGTCCGCGCTGGTCGCGGCGAATACGGCCGTCTCGGCCCCGTGCCGCGGGGCCGGTCCGGCGGTACGGACCGAGTCCAGCGCGACGGTCGTGAAGTCGGCGAGCGCGCCCGGCTCGATGCGGCCCGCGTCGGCCCAGCCGAGCGAGGCGTGGCCGTCGGCGGTGGCGGCGCGCAGCAGGGCGGACGCCGTCCAGTGGCCGCGGGTGCGGGTGCGCAGCCGCTCGTCGAGCTCCATGGCGCGGGCCTCTTCGAGCAGGTCGATCACGGCGTGGCTGTCGCTGCCCAGGGACAGCGGGCTGCCGGCCTGCTGAAGGCGGACGGCGGGGCCGATGCCGTCGGCGAGGTCCCGTTCGGTGGTGGGGCACATGCAGATCGTCGTGTTCGAGCCGCCGAGGAGGCTGATGTCCTCGTCGCTCAGGTGCGTGGCGTGCACGGCGGAGGTGCGGGGGCCGAGCACGCCGTGGTCGGCGAGCAGTCGCGTGGGGGTGCGGCCGTGGGCCGCGAGGCAGGCCTCGTTCTCGGCGGTCTGCTCGGAGAGGTGCACGTGGAGCGGTGCCTGGCGCTCGTCCGCCCAGCCGGCGACGGTCGCCAGCTGATCTGCGGGCACGGCCCGCACGGAATGCACGGCGGCGCCGATGCGGGCGTGGCCGGCCGGCTTGAGGCCGGCCGCGCGCTCGGCCCAGGCGTCGGCCGTGCCGTCGGAGAAGCGGAGCTGGTGGTGGTTGGGGGGCTCCCCGAAGCCCGAAGAAAGGTAGGCGGTGTCGAGGAGGGTGATGCGGATGCCGGCTTCGTCGGCGGCCGCGATCAGGGCCTCGCCCATGGCGTTGGGGTCGGCGTAGGGGGTGCCGCCGGGGGCGTGGTGGACGTAGTGGAACTCGCCGACGCAGGTGATGCCGGCCAGCGCCATCTCGGCATAGGTGGCACGGGCGAGGGCGTGGTAGCTGTCGGGGGTGAGCCGGTCGGCGACGCTGTACATCACCTCGCGCCACGTCCAGAAGGTGCCCGCGCCGACCTGGGTGCGGCCCCGCAGGGCACGGTGGAAGGCGTGGCTGTGCGCGTTGGCCAGCCCCGGGAGGGTCAGCCCGTGCAGGGCGACCGCGCCCGGCGGCGGGGCCGGGACGTCGGTGCGCACGGCCGTGATCCGGCCGTCGGTGACGTCGACGGCCACGCCCGGCTCGACGGAGGCGCCGAGCCAGGCGTGCTCGGCCCAGTAGGTCACCTGCACGCGAGGCCCTCCAGTACGTCGGCCAGGGCGTTCACTCCGGCGACGCAGTCGTCCTCGGACGCCGTTTCGGCGGGCGAGTGCGAGACGCCGGTGGGGTTGCGCACGAACAGCATGGCGGTGGGAATGACGCCGGAGAGGATACCGGCGTCGTGTCCGGCGCCCGTGGGCAGCACGGGGACGCCGCCCAGCAGCTTGGCGAGCTCGTCGCGGAGGTCGTGGGCGAACTCCACGACGGGCGTGAAGGACTCCCGGGTGACCCGGACGTCGACGCCGTCGCGCTCCCCGCGTTCGAGGGCGGCCTGTTCGATGCCGGCGACGACGGCGGCGAGGGTCTCCTCGTCGGCGGCGCGCGAGTCCAGCCAGCCGCGCACGAGGGAGGCGATGGCGTTGACGCCGTTGGGCTCGACGCTGACCTTTCCGAAGGTCGCCAGGGCGCCGGCGAGGCGGGCCTTCTTGCGGGCGGCGAGCACGGTGTTGGCGTAGGTCAGCATCGGGTCGCGGCGGTCCTCGATGCGGGTGGTGCCGGCGTGGTTGGCCTCGCCGTGGAAGTCGAACCGCCAGCGTCCGTGGGGCCAGATGGCGGAGGCGACGCCGACCGCGTGGTCCGTCTCCGCGAGGGCGCGGCCCTGCTCGACGTGGAGCTCCACGAACGCGCCGATGCGGGCGAGGCGTTCGGGGTCGGCCCCGATGGCCTCCGGGTCGTGGCCGGCGCGCTCCATGGCCTGGGCCAGGGAGATCCCGTCGCCGTCGCGGAGGGCGTGGGCCTTGTCCACGGTCAGCTGCCCGGCGGTCAGCCGGGAGCCGACGCAGGCCAGGCCGAAGCGGGCGCCTTCCTCGTCGCCGAAGTTGACGATGGCGAGGGGGCGGCCCGGCTTCGCGCCGCGCGAGCGCAGCTCGTCCAGCGCGGCGAAGGACGACACGACGCCGAGCGGCCCGTCGAAGGCGCCGCCGTCCGGGACGGAGTCCAGGTGGGAGCCGGTGACGACGGCGTCACCGGCGGTGGGGTCGCCGAGCCAGGCCCACTGGTTGCCGTTGCGGTCGAGCTCGTAGGTGAGCCCGCGGGTCTCGGCCTGCGCGCGGAACCATGCGCGGCAGTCGGCGTCGGCGCCGGTCCAGGCGAAGCGGCGGTATCCACCGGTGTCTTCGTTGCGCCCGATGGGCGCGAGGTCGCGCCACATCTCGTGGAACGACGAGGGCGTGGGCAGTCGTTCCGCCGGGGCGGAACGGGTGGGCACGCTACGGTCCGCACCCGGCGACGGCGCTTCAGCCCCACCGGGGGCACCCGCTTCAGCTGCGGGCCGGTGGTCAGGTTGTGCCCACCCGTCCCGCCCTGCGGGACGATTGCCCACAACCATTACGCCTCACCCTCGCGCATCGGGATGCGAACCCCGCGGTCCTCGGCCACCGTCTCCGCGATGTCGTACCCGGCGTCCACGTGCCGGATCACGCCCATCCCCGGGTCGTTCGTCAGGACGCGGCGGATCTTCTCGCCCGCCAGCGCCGTGCCGTCGGCGACCGTGACCTGGCCCGCGTGGATGGAGCGGCCCATGCCGACGCCGCCGCCGTGGTGGAGGGAGACCCACGAGGCGCCCGAGGCCACGTTGACCATGGCGTTGAGCAGCGGCCAGTCCGCGATCGCGTCGGAGCCGTCGAGCATGGCCTCGGTCTCGCGGTAGGGGGAGGCCACCGAGCCGCAGTCGAGGTGGTCACGGCCGATGGCCAGCGGCGCGGCGAGCGTGCCGTCGGCGACCATCTCGTTGAAGCGCTCGCCGGCCTTGTCGCGCTCGCCGTAGCCGAGCCAGCAGATGCGGGCGGGCAGGCCCTGGAAGTGGACGCGCTCCCCGGCCATCTTGATCCAGCGGGCGAGGGACTCGTTCTCGGGGAAGAGTTCGAGCATCGCCTTGTCGGTCTTGTGGATGTCGGCCGGGTCTCCCGACAGCGCCGCCCAGCGGAAGGGACCCTTGCCCTCGCAGAAGAGGGGGCGGATGTAGGCGGGGACGAAGCCGGGGAAGTCGAAGGCGCGGGTGTAGCCGGCCAGCTGGGCCTCGCCGCGGATGGAGTTGCCGTAGTCGAAGACCTCGGCGCCCGCGTCCTGGAAGCCGACCATGGCCTCGACGTGCCTGGCCATCGACTCGCGCGCCCGCACCGTGAAGTCGGCGGGCTTCTCGGCGGCGTAGGTGGCCATCTCGTCGAAGTCGACGCCGACCGGCAGGTAGGCCAGCGGGTCGTGGGCGGAGGTCTGGTCCGTCACGATGTCGATGGGGGCGTTCATGGCGAGCAGCTGCGGGACGAGCTCGGCCGCGTTGCCCAGGACGCCGATGGACAGCGGGCGACGGGCGTCGCGGGCCTCGACGGCCAGCTGGAGGGCGTGGTCGAGGGAGTCGGCCTTGACGTCGAGGTAGCGGTGCTCGATGCGGCGCTCGATGGCGCGCGGGTCGCAGTCGATGCACAGGGCGACGCCGTCGTTCATGGTGACGGCCAGCGGCTGGGCGCCGCCCATGCCGCCGAGGCCGGCGGTGAGGGTGATCGTCCCGGCCAGGGTGCCGCCGAACTTCTTCGCCGCGACGGCGGCGAAGGTCTCGTACGTGCCCTGGAGGATGCCCTGGGTGCCGATGTAGATCCAGGAGCCGGCCGTCATCTGGCCGTACATGGTCAGGCCGAGGTGCTCCAGGCGGCGGAACTCCTCCCAGTTGGCCCAGTCGCCGACGAGGTTGGAGTTGGCGATCAGTACGCGCGGCGCCCACTCGTGGGTCTGCATGACGCCGACCGGCCGGCCGGACTGGACCAGCATGGTCTCGTCCTGCTTGAGGTTCTGCAGGGTGCGGACCATGGCGTCGAAGGAACGCCAGTCGCGGGCGGCCTTGCCCGTGCCGCCGTAGACGACGAGCTTGTCGGGGTGCTCGGCCACCTCCGGGTCGAGGTTGTTCTGCAGCATCCGCAGTGCGGCTTCCTGCTGCCAACCCCGGGCGCTCAGCTCGGTGCCTCGCGGCGCTCGCACGGGTCGCGGTCCTGACATGGGCCCTGCCTCCCTGGCTCTGAATGGAACATTGCACAGTTTGGGCCGCTGAATACCGCTAGTCAACAGCTTCTCGGCGGACACCGGCCCCGGGCAGTGGTGGAGTAGTGCACATGGGCCTCGACGAACGAGCGCGGGAAGGCGCCGCGAGCGCCGCCCGGCGGGACGCGGCCGTGCGGGCCGCCGTGCGGCAGCAGGTGGTGAGCGCCCGGCAGCCCGTGGTGGCACTGCTGGACGTACAGGGCATCAGCGCGGCGGCAAAGGCGCTGCGGGCGGCGTTCGCGGAGGTGGGCGGCGGGACGGAGATCCTGCACACCTTCGCCGTGAAGGCGACCCCGCTGGTGCCCGTACTGCGGCTGCTGGCCGCCGAAGGGCTGGGCGCCGAGGTCGCGAGCCCCGGCGAGCTGGCGCTGGCCCGGGCGGCGGGCGTGCCGGCCGGGCGCACGGTGCTGGACTCGCCGGCGAAGACCACCGGCGAGCTGCGCGAGGCGCTCGCCGCCGGGATCACCGTCAACGCCGACAGCCGGGAGGAGCTGACGCGGCTGGACGCCCTCCTCGCCGCCGTGCCCAGCGCCTCGCCGGTCGGCCTGCGGGTGAACCCCCAGGTCGGCGGCGGCAGCATCGGCGCCCTCAGCACGGCCACGGCGACCTCGAAGTTCGGTGTGGCCCTGCGGGACGAGGGGGCGCGCGAATGGCTGGTGGACGCGTATCTGCGGCGGCCGTGGCTGACCCGGATCCACGCCCACGTCGGGTCGCAGGGCTGCCCGCTGGAGCTGATGGCCGCAGGGGTGCGGGAGGTCGTCGAGCTGGCCGAGGAGGTCAACCGCGCCCACCGGGCCGCCGGCGGCGAGGGGAGCCGGATCGACACCGTCGACATCGGTGGCGGTCTGCCGGTGAACTTCGCCTCCGACGACGTCGCGCCCACCCACCGCGAGTACGCGCGGCTGCTGGCCGCCACCGTCCCGGCCCTGTTCGACGGGCGCTACGGCCTGGTCACCGAGTTCGGCCGGTCGCTGCTGGCCAAGAGCGGGACGATCCTGGCCCGGGTGGAGTACACGAAGTCGGCCGGTGGCCGCCGGATCGCGGTGACCCACGCGGGCGCGCAGGTGGCGGTGCGCACGGTCTTCGCGCCCGAGTCGTGGCCGCTGCGGGTGGCGGTGTTCGACGCCGAGGGGCGGCCCAAGCGGGCCGCCCCCGTGGCGCAGGACGTCGCCGGGCCGTGCTGCTTCGCGGGCGACCTGGCCGCGGTCGACCGCCTCCTGCCCCGCATCGAGGCAGGGGACCACGTCGCCCTGCTCGACACCGGCGCGTACTACTTCTCGCACCACTACGCGTACAACACTCTGCCCCGCCCGGGGGTTTACGGCTTTGCCGCGGACCAACAGGACGTGCGTTTCGCGACCGTACGACCGCCCCAGACCCTCGAGGAGCTCGTCGCCGAGAGCGGCGGCGCCCACGCGGCGGACCTCAGCGCGCTGCGCCGACCGTGACCCCGCCCGGCGGCGTCGCGCCGCCCCGGCGCCGGGCGCCTCCCGGCAGGGCGTCGCCCGCGGCGAGCCCCGTGGTGAGGTAGCCGGGCACGGCCTTGGCGGCGGGGCTGCCCTGCGCCCAGTCCGTGCGCACCCACAGCAGCGCCTCGGCGCGGCGCTCCAGGCCGCCCAGCCACAGCGCCTTGGCCCACAGGCCCGTCGCCGTGCCGGCCATGGCCAGCCCGGCCGCGGCCGGCACCGCGAAGCAGGAGCCGACGGCGGCGAGGAAGGCGGCCGTCAGCCACCAGCGCCGCCCGCGCCGCCAGTTGCGCGCGGTCACGGCGCGGTCCTGGAGGAAGACGGACCGGCCCGCGCGCGAGGCGCCGCGCGCCAGCCGCGCGTACCGCCCGCGCCGCGCGGCGAAGGCCGCGGCCCCGGCGAGGATGAACAGCGCCGCCCCGGCCAGCAGGCCGATCCGGCGCCCGGTCAGCCCCGGCACCAGGGCTCCGGTACCCGCGCTCAGCACTCCCAGCCACCACAGCGGACCGGCCGGCGCTCTGACCACCACGGCGACCCGCGCCAGCGCATACGCTCCGCGCCCCACGGCAGACCTCCTCGTTCCTCGGGCTCGCGCCGGGCACGCTAGCCAACGAATCTGAGGACCGGCTGAGAGACGCCCGGGCGTCGCCGGTCCACCGGAGGTCATACCCAGGTATCAGGCGCGGGTTGGCTCCCGCGTATGTCGCCCGCGGGCAGGGCCGGTCCCTAGGGTCGGCGCATCAGCACAGTGGTGGGAGGAGCCGAGGATGCCGGTGAACGAACGGGGACTGCGCCGACGGGCGTTGGTGGCGGCGGGGGCACTGGCGCTGACCGGCCTGTTGAGCGCGTTCGCCCCCCACGCGGACGCCGCCGGGGCGCCCCCCGGCGCCGCCGCGGCCCACGTCGCCCTGCCGGGGCCCACCGGACCGTACGCCGTGGGCACCACCACCCGGCACCTGGTCGACGCCTCGCGCGAGGACCCCTGGCACCCCGGGCGCGGCCACCGCGAGGTGAGCGTCGGCTTCTGGTACCCGGCGGCCCCCGGCGAGCAGGGCACCGCCCACCGCACCGCGCCCCACATGGAGCCCCGCGCGGCCGCCCACTTCGGCTCCGCGACCGGCGCGGGCACCCTCAACCAGGGCGTGCCCGCCGGCGCGGCGGACTGGGCCGGCACGCGCACGCACGCGCGCGTGGACGCCCCCGCCGCCCGCGGGGCCGCGCGCCCGGTCGTGCTGTACTCGGCGGGCCTGGGCGACCCCCGGACGTGGAACACCTCGCTCGTGGAGGACCTGGCCTCGCGCGGCTATGTGGTCGTCACGGTCGACCACACCTACGACTCCTCGGAGGTGGCCCTGTCCGGCGGCCGGCTCGCGACGTCCGTTCTGCCGGAGCTCGCCGCGAAACCCGGCACCGACATCGACGCGGTACTGCGCAAGGCCATGCGGGCGCGGGTCGACGACGCCCGCTTCGTGCTGGACGTCCTCGGCGCCCCCGGGCGCCGCCCGGCCCTGCCGAAGGACCTGGCGGACGCCATGGACCTGCGTCGCGTGGGCATGGTGGGCCACTCGGCGGGCGGCTTCGCGGCCGTGCAGACGATGCACGACGACCGCCGCGTCCGGGCCGCCGTCAACATGGACGGCACGATGGAGTTCCCCGCCCCGGACGGCACCGGAAGCCGCCTGGGCACGGCGCCCCGCGACGGCGTGGACCGGCCGTTCCTGCTGATGGGCACGGACGCGGCGGACTCCGGCCCGTACGAGGGGCAGCCGTCCTGGAAGGCCCTGTGGGAGCACTCGCGCGGCTGGCGCGGCAACGTCACCCTGACCGGCTCGCAGCACGGCGCGTACACGGACGCGGCTCCCCTGCTGCCGCAGCTGGCCCGGCAGCAGGCGCTGCCGTGGGAGACGGTCCGCAAGAACGTGGGGAGTGTGGATCCGCAGCGGGCGGTGGCGGCGACGCGGGCGTACGTGGCGTCGTTCCTCGACCGGTTCCTCGGGGGCCGGGACGACCATCTGCTGGACGGCCCCTCGGAGCGCTTCCCGGAGATGCGGCACGCCCGCTAGGGCGGACGCGGCGGCGGGGCCTGCTCACTCCACGAACAGGCCCCGCGCCGCCGCCTTCACGTCGAACTCCTCCAGCCTCGCCTGAGCGTCCGGCAGCGCGTCGCACATCGCCTCCAGCAGCACCCGGCCCAGCAGCATCGGCGCGCACGCCGTGTCGAAGGCCAGGCCCGTGCCGACGGCCGCCGGCAGCAGCAGGTCGCTGTGGCGGGCGACAGGGGCGAAGGTGGAGTCGGCGACCGTGACGACCGTCAGCCCGACGCCGCGGGCGTACTCCAGGGCGTCGACGACCTCGCGCGGGTGGCGCGGCAGCGCGAAGCACAGCAGCGCGCTCGCACCCGCCCGCACGGCGGCGTCGACGCGGTCGACGAGCAGCGTGCCGCCCTCGTTGAGCAGCCGCACGTCGGGGTGGACCTTGCGCGCGAAGTAGGCGAAGCCGCCCGCCTGGGCGGCGGCGGCCCGCAGGCCCAGGACGGGCAGCGGCCGGGAGGCGGCCAGCAGCCGGCCGGCGCGGGCGACGGGCTCGGGGTCGGAGAGCAGCGAGGCGAGGTGGCGGAGGTTGTCGATCTCGGCGTGGACGGCCTGCTGGTACTCGTTGTACGAGCTGTCGGCCGGCGCCTCGACGGCGGGGACCACGTCGCGCAGGTGCCGGCGCAGCGCGGGGTAGCCGTCGAAGCCGAGGGCGACCGCGAAGCGGGTGACGGAGGGCTGGCTGACCCCGGCGAGGTCGGCGAGCTCCACGCTGGAGAGGAAGGGCGCGTCGGCGGCGCGCCGCACCATGCAGTGCGCGATGCGGCGCTGAGTGGGCGTCAGCCGGTGCCCCTCGAAGAGCTTCTGCAGCCGCGCGATGGCCTCCGGCTCGCCCCCGGTCTCGCTCATCGGCCCTCCTTGACCGTTCGCCCTTGATCATTCATTGATCCGAGCCCTGCATGAAATTATGCAGCGTACGCGACGCGCCGGGCGCTCACAGCGGCGGCAGCAGCTTCTTCTGCGGCTTGCCCATCGCGTTGCGCGGCAGCGCCTCCAGGAAGCGGATGCGCCGCGGGCGCTTGTGCACGGAGAGGTGGCCGGCCACGAAGTCGATCAGCTCCCGCTCGCCGACGCCGTCGGCCACCACATAGGCGACGACCTCCTGGCCCAGGTCCTCGTGCGCCACGCCGACCACGGCGGCCTCGCTGACGGCCGGGTGGTCCAGCAGCGCGTTCTCCACCTCGCCCGCCCCGATGCGGTAGCCCCCGGACTTGATCAGGTCGGTGGAGGCGCGGCCCACGATGCGGTGGGTGCCGTCGGCGTCGAGGGAGGCGATGTCGCCCGTGCGGAACCAGCCGTCGGCCGTGAAGGAGGCCGCCGTCGCCTCGGGCCGGCCCAGGTACCCGGAGAACAGCGTCGGGCCGCACACCTCCAGCTCCCCGATGCCGCCCTCCTCGCCGGTGGCCACCACCCGGGTCCGTACGCCGCGCAGCGGCAGGCCCACCGAGCCCTGGCGGCGGTCGCCGTCGGCCCGGGTGGAGACGGTGATCAGGGTCTCGGTCATGCCGTAGCGCTCGACGGGCCGCTGTCCCGTGAGCGCCTCCAGGTCGCGGAAGACGGGCGCGGGCAGCGCCGCGCTGCCCGACACCAGCAGCCGTGCCCCGCTCAGGGCCCGGGCGGCGGACGGCTCGCGGACCACGCGCGACCACACGGTCGGCACCCCGAAGTAGAGGCTGCCGCCGGCCGCCGCGTACGCCTCGGGGGTGGGACGGCCGGTGTGCACCAGGCGGCAGCCGGTGCGCAGGGCGCCCAGCACGCCCAGGACGAGGCCGTGGACGTGGAAGAGCGGCAGCCCGTGCACGAGCGTGTCCTCGGCCGTCCACTGCCAGGCCTCCGCGAGCCCGTCCAGGCCCGCGGCGACGGCGCCGCGCGGGATGAGCGCGCCCTTGGGCGCCCCGGTCGTGCCGGAGGTGTAGAGCACGAACGCGGTCGCCTTCGCGTCCGGTTCGGGGCCGGACCACGCGCCGCGCTCCCGCAGGTCCACCGGCACGTCCTCGCCCAGCACCAGCTCGGCGCCGGAGTCGCGCAGGATGTGCTCGCGCTCGGCCGTCCCGGCGTCCGGCGGCAGCGGCACGACCGGCACCCCCGCCAGCAGGGCGCCCACCACGGCGACGACGGTCTCGGGCACGGCCTCGGCCCGCACGGCCACGGACGCGGCCCCCGCGATCCGCGCGGCCACCGCCCCCGCGGCGCCCAGGAGTTCCTCCCGCGAGCAGGACCGCCCGGCGACGGTCAGCGCGTCCGGCCGGTCGGCCGCGTCCGGCGCGGCGAGGGCGGACAGCAGGGGTACGGACATGGAGGTGCTCCTTCCACGGGTGCCCCCGGCGAACGGGGGGCACCCCCTCTGCGGATACGGGTGCTGGCCCCACCGACGCGGGGCCCTCGGCGACCGTACCGTCGAAGGCATGATGGCCCGGGACCTTGACCTGAAGAAGGACCTCGACGCGACCGTGCAGGCCCGCAAGGAGCTGGGCGCGGAGTACGAGTCGGAGCTCATCGACTCCTTCCTGGAGAAGGTGGAGCACCGCATCGAGCAGAAGCTGGACGCCTCGGCGGACCGGCAGGTGCGCCGGCATCTGGCCGAGCGCCGGATGGAGACGGCCCGCGGCGGCGGGCGGGAAGGCGGAGCGGGCACGGGGAGCTTCGGCGAACGCTTCGGCTTCGCCGCGGTGTCGCTGGTGCTCGCCGTCCCGCTGTCGGCGATCGGAGCCGTCAACGCCCACCTGCCGGGCCTGCTGGTGACCTGGGCGGGGATCGTGGGCGTGAACGCCGTCCATGCCGCGGGAGGGCTGCCGTGGGGGGCGGATGCCCGCCGGCGGGGCGGGGAGCGGGACTAGCCCGGCGTCCTGCGTGCCGCGGGGACTGCGCCGCCCGCGGGAGGGGGCGAAGGACCGACGCCCCTCGCGCGGGCGGGGAGTTCGGCGGGGGCCGCCGCACCCCGGCCGGAGCCGGGGTCGGGACGGCGGCGGTCCCCGCGACGGACCCGGCCGGCCCCGGGGGTGCCGGGTGCCGGTGCCGCGTCCGGACGGCCGTGGAAGTCCGGGAGCCGCTCCGGATTTTCCTGCCGCCGCACTCGGGATGCCGGCCCGGAGGTGTCCCCCGCACCGGCAACCCTCACTATGCCGGGCCCGTGTTAAGCGGATGCTGCGCGCACGTGACGCCCGCGTGCATCTTTCGACGGGCGGCCGGCCCGCGTGCGGCGGCCGCCGGAAGGGCGGTTACTTGGCCGCGCCGCCGTTGCCGCCCTCGGCGAGGAAGGCCAGCAGGTCCTGACGGCTCACCACACCGGTGGGCTTGCCCTCGACGATCACGATGGCGGCGTCCGCGCTGCCGAGCACGGCCATCAGGTCCGCGACCGGCTCACCGGCGCCGACCACCGGCAGCGGCCGGCTCATGTGCTTCTCCAGCGGGTCCTCGAGCGAGGCGCGCTGGGTGAACAGCGCGTCCAGCAGGTCGCGTTCGACGACCGAGCCGATGACCTCGGCGGCCATGACGTCGGGGTGGCCGGCGCCCGGCTTGACGATCGGCATCTGCGAGACGCCGTACTCGCGCAGCACCTGGATCGCCTCGCCGACGGTCTCCTCGGGGTGCATGTGCACCAGCGAGGGCAGGCCGCCGTCCTTGCGCCGCAGGACGTCGCCGACGCGCGCGGCGTCGCCGGGCTCCTCCAGGAAGCCGTAGTCCGCCATCCACTCGTCATTGAAGATCTTGCTCAGGTAGCCGCGGCCGCTGTCGGGCAGCAGGACGACGACCACGTCGTCCGGGCCGAGGCCCTCGGCCGCGCGCAGGGCGGAGACGACCGCCATGCCGCAGGAGCCGCCGACGAGCAGGCCCTCCTCCTTGGCGAGGCGGCGCGTCATCTGGAAGGCGTCCTTGTCGGAGACCGCGATGATCTCGTCGATCACCGTGCCGTCGTAGCAGTCCGGCCAGAAGTCCTCACCGACGCCCTCGATCAGGTACGGCCGGCCGGAACCGCCGCTGTAGACCGAGCCCTCGGGGTCGGAGCCGATGACCTTGACCCGGCCGTCGCTGATCTCCTTGAGGTAGCGGCCGGTGCCGCTGATGGTGCCGCCGGTGCCGCAGCCCGCCACGAAGTGGGTGATCTTCCCCTCCGTCTGCGCCCACAGCTCGGGACCGGTCGACTCGTAGTGCGAGAGCGGGTTGTTGGGGTTGCTGTACTGGTTCGGCTTCCAGGCGTTCGGCGTCTCGCGCACGAGCCGGTCGGAGACGTTGTAGTACGAGTCCGGGTGCTCGGGGTCGACGGCGGTCGGGCAGACGACGACCTCTGCCCCGTACGCCCGCAGTACGTTGATCTTGTCCTGCGAAACCTTGTCAGGGCACACGAAGATGCACTTGTAGCCCTTCTGCTGGGCCACGATGGCCAGGCCCACGCCCGTGTTGCCGGAGGTCGGCTCGACGATGGTGCCGCCCGGCTTGAGCTCGCCCGACTTCTCCGCGGCTTCGATCATCCGCAGAGCGATCCGGTCCTTCACGGAACCGCCGGGGTTGAAGTACTCGACCTTGGCAAGCACGGTGGCCTGGATGCCATCGGTCACGCTGTTGAGCTTGACGAGCGGGGTGTTGCCGACGAGCTCAATCATCGAATCGTGATACTGCACGGTGATCTCCGCGGTCAGGGGCACTAGCGGTCGTCGCGTACCCGTATGCCCAGCCTATTGCGCGTCCGACTGCACTAGTGGCGCGTTGCGTGCGGCGGTCCCCGGGGCAACCTGCTGATAGCGCGCCCCGACAAGGGTGCGCGGGCTTCGTGAAGCTTTGATGAAGTATTTGTAAAACGGCTTATTAACGAGTTTCCTGGCGTCGAGGAGGCCGGCCGATGTCCATGCAGAGGGCGAGGGTCGCACGGCGGATCGCGGCTGCGGCGGCGTACGGAGGCGGCGGTGCGGGCCTGCTGGGCGGGGCCGCGCTCGGCCTCCTGCTCACCGAGGTCGCGCTGGCCAGGCGCGTGGTCGGCGGCCACGGCGACACCCCGCCGCACGCGGACGGCCGCTACGGCTCCGCCTTCGTGCACCGGCTGGGCCGGCCACCCCTGCGGCTGGGCGTCCTGGGCGACTCCACGGCCGCCGGCCAGGGCGTGCACCGCCCCCGCCAGACCCCGGGGGCCCTGCTGGCCACCGGGCTCGCGGCGGTCGCCGAGCGGCCGGTGGAGCTGCGCACGGTGGCGCTGTCCGGCGCGCAGTCCTACGACCTGGAGCGGCAGGTCACCCAGATCCTGTCCGACCCGGAGCACACCCCTGACGTCTGCGTGATCATGATCGGCGCCAATGACGTCACCCACCGCGTGCCCTACGCCCGCTCCGTGCGCCTGCTGTCGGAAGCGGTGCGCAGGCTGCGGGACGCGGGCTGCGAGGTGGTGGTGGGCACCTGCCCCGACCTGGGCACGATCGAGCCGGTCTACCAGCCGCTGCGCTGGCTGGCCCGGCGGCTGAGCCGCCAGCTGGCGGCGGCGCAGACGATAGGGGTGCTGGAGGCGGGCGGCCGCACGGTCTCGCTCGGCGACCTGCTGGGCCCGGAATTCGCGGCGAACCCCCGCGAGCTGTTCGGCCCGGACAACTACCACCCCTCCGCCGAGGGCTACGCCACCGCGGCCATGGCCGTGCTGCCCACGCTCTGCGCGGCGCTGGGGCTGTGGCCCGAGGACGAGGAGCGCCCGGACGCGGCGCGCCGCGAGGGCATCCTGCCGGTGGCCCGGGCGGCGGCGGAGGCGGCCGCCGAGGGCGGCACCGAGGTCACGCCGACGGCGCGCGGCCGCTGGGCCCTGCTCAAGCACCGCAAGCGCCGGCGGCTGCCCGTGCACACGGAGGCGGTGGTCAACCACTTCCGGGCCAGGGACCGGACGTAGCCGGACGTAGCCTGGAGGAACGCCGACTGAGCGCTTGCTCGGCAAAGAGGCCCGCATCACAGCCGCGAGCGCGTGACCCGAGCGCTACGTGCGGGTAACTTCCCGGAGAGTCCGGAGAGTAAGCCCATCAGCGCCCTGGAGCCGTGATGCCCGAAGCCGTGATCGTCTCAACCGCCCGCTCCCCGATCGGTCGCGCCTTCAAGGGCTCCCTGAAGGAGCTGCGGCCCGACGACCTCACCGCCACGATCATCCAGGCGGCGCTCGCCAAGGTACCCGGGCTCGACCCGCGCGAGATCGACGACCTGATGCTCGGCTGCGGCCTGCCCGGCGGCGAGCAGGGCCACAACCTGGGCCGCATCGTGGCCGTGCAGATGGGCATGGACCACCTGCCCGCCACCACGATCACCCGCTACTGCGCCTCGTCGCTGCAGACCTCGCGGATGGCGCTGCACGCCATCAAGGCGGGCGAGGGCGACGTCTTCATCTCGGCGGGCGTCGAGTGCGTCTCGCGTTCGGTCAACGGCTCCTCCGACGGCATGCCCGGCACCCACAACCCGCTCTTCGCCGACGCCGAGGCCCGTACGGCCGCCCGCGCCGAGCAGGGCGGCGAGGGCTGGCACGACCCGCGCGAGGACGGCCTGGTGCCGGACGCCTACATCGCGATGGGCCAGACCGCCGAGAACCTGGCGCGCCTCAAGGGCGTCACCCGCCAGGACATGGACGAGTTCGGCGTACGGTCGCAGAACCTCGCCGAGCAGGCCCTGGCCAAGGGCTTCTGGGAGCGCGAGATCACCCCGGTGACCCTCCCCGACGGCACGGTCGTCTCCCAGGACGACGGCCCCCGCGCGGGCGTCACCCTGGAGGGCGTCCAGGGCCTCAAGCCCGCCTTCCGCCCGGACGGCCTGATCACCGCCGCCAACTGCTGCCCGCTCAACGACGGCGCCGCCGCCCTGGTGATCATGTCCGACACCAAGGCGCGCGAGCTGGGCCTGACCCCGCTGGCCCGGATCGTCTCGACGGGCGTCTCGGCGCTCTCCCCCGAGATCATGGGCTACGGCCCGGTGGAGGCCAGCAACCAGGCCCTGCGGCGGGCCGGCCTGACCATCGGCGACATCGACCTGGTCGAGATCAACGAGGCGTTCGCCGCGCAGGTCATCCCCTCCTACCGCGACCTGGGCATCGACATCGACAAGCTCAACGTCAACGGCGGCGCCATCGCGGTCGGCCACCCCTTCGGCATGACCGGCGCGCGCATCACGGGCACGCTGATCAACTCGCTCCAGTTCCACGACAAGCAGTTCGGCCTGGAGACGATGTGCGTGGGCGGCGGCCAGGGCATGGCGATGGTGATCGAGCGGCTGAGCTGAGGCGAAGCGGAGGGTAGGGGTCGCCTGAGGAACGAAGGCGGCACCTGCCCGCAGCGGAGGCGAAGCTCAGCGCGGCAGAAGAAGCGAGCGGCTGAGCTGAGGGACGGGGTCACGAGGCCCCCGACCGCCGGGCAACTGCCAACAGCAACCACCGCCCACCTTGCCGAAACGTGACCGAATCTCCCCCAGGATGTGACCAACATCCCGGGGGAGATTCGTTTCCCCAGGTCAGAGTGGTTGAAGGGGCAACGGCTGGGCCGAAAGTCCCGCCCGGTTCATGACGTATTGCACTGTGGGGCCCCGGAGGCGTGCGCAAAGCTGAGGTAGGAATTCGGGGGATCCATAGCAACCGGGAGTACGTCAGTGAGCGCCATGTCTCTTGCCCTGCTGCTGGCCGCTGCCACCGCCACGGCCGCGGGCGCCGCCGCCCTGTACAGCACTCGCGGTCTGCGCCGCCAGATCACGGCCCTGCGCGCCGACCTGGCCGCCGCCACGGCGGACAGCCGTGCGCACACCCCGGTGCCGTCCGCGCGTACCGCACCGGTCGCCGAGCTGGCGGAGATACGCGAAGCCGTCGCCGACGCGCTCGCGGAGGAGCGCGAGCGGGAGCTGGCCGAGGCCCGTGCGTTCTGGGCCGCGCAGGAGGCCCGCGAGCACGGCACCGCCGCCGACGCCCCCTCCCTGCTGGGCGGCCCGGTCGACGAGCCGCTCCTCGAGGGCCTGTACGGCGGGCTCCACCTTCCCCGGCAGGCCGACTTCGCCGGCCTCGACCCGCTGGCCGACTTCGAGTCCGAGGCCGCGGACTCCCCCGAGCTGGCCGCCGCGCGCCGCCGCCACCCCTCGCACCCGGACTTCACCCCCGCGGCCTCGGCCGTCACCGACCACGAGCGCACCGTCGAGCGCCTCGACGAGCTGGCCGACGCCCGCATCCCGCTGGCCGACGTCCGCCCCGGCCCGCTGGGCACCCTCGACGTCTACGTCTTCGCGGACGGCACCACGGTCTGCATGACCCCCGGCCACCGCGAGACCGCCGAGCGCCTCGCGCAGGCCCTGCGGGCCGGGGAGGCCCCCGTCCTGCTGGGCGGCTCGGGCGTCTCCGGCGCGTACGCCCTGACGTTCCAGTGCGAGACGGAGACCGTCTACGTGCTGGCGGACCGCGTCATCGCCTCGCTGTAGGCCCGCCGGGGCCCCGTCGCGGGCCTGCCGGGCCCGCGGGGACCCCGCCTACAGCCCGCAGCGCCGTGCCGCCGCCTCCACCAGCTCCACGCCCCGGCTCACGCCCTCCGCGACCGCTCCCGAGGCGATGAGAGCTTCGGCCAAATCGTGACCGGCCACCGCCACTTGGTCGGCCACCGCGAACATCCCCGCCTCCGGCATCTCCCGCACCGACGCCGCCCCCGGCTCCTCGATGTGCTGGGTCCAGGCGGCCAACTCTCGGGCCAGGGCCAGCGCTTCCGCGGCCGCACCGCGGCTGAGTCGGGACTGCGGCAAAGCCCGCAGCCGGTCGGCGAAGGTGTCCACAGCGGCCAGAAGAGGCGTCACGTCATCCACGCCACGAGCCTATGCGCCGCCCACCGACTGTTGCCAACGCTTGAACACTCGGGCACGGTGACATGAAGGACCATCATTCGACGCGTCCGGAGGCGCCGATGTCCCACGTCTTCTCCGACGAGACCCACCGGAACCTGCTCTCCCGAATCCCCCACTGCACCGGCCGCGAAGTCGCCGACTGGCTGCGCACGGTCGAGGAAGGACCTTCTCTCTTCCGCTTCGAGGAGAAGGTCAGCTGGCTGCGCGGAGAGCACAATCTCGCTTACGGCCACGCAAAGGCGATCGTCCACGAGTACGACCTCCGCCGGGCCGCGCGGAAGCTTCGGTAGCGGGCGCGGGCCGGGAAAACGGGACAGGGCCCGGGAAGGCATTGCCTTCCCGGGCCCTGTCGTGGATTTATCCACGCCGCGCGCTCGCACGGCGCGAGGGATCCACTAGTCGTTATTCAGGATCGCGATGATCCGGAGGATCTCCGTGTAGATCCACACGAGGGACAGCGTCAGACCGAAGGCCGCCAGCCAGGACTCCTCGCGGGGGGCGCCGTAGCGGACGCCGTCCTCGATCTGCTTGAAGTCCAGCGCCAGGAACGCCGCACCCAGCAGGACGCCCACGACGCCGACGGCGATGCCGAGGCCGCCGCTGCGGAAGCCCAGACCGTCACCGCCGCCGAAGACGGCGAACAGGGAGTTCGCCACCATCAGCAGGAGGAAGCCGATCGCGGCGCCGATCACGAAGCGGGTGAACCGCCGGTCGACCCGGATGATGCGGGTCCGGTACGCGATGAGCACGCCCGCGAAGACGGCCATCGTGCCCAGCACCGCCTGCATCGGGGCGCCGTGCGCGACGTTGTTGTACGCCTGGCTGATCACACCGAGGAAGAGACCCTCGAAGGCCGCGTAGCCCAGGATCAGGGCGGGGGAGGGCTTGGCCTTGAACGACTGGACCAGGCCCAGCACCATCGCCACCAGACCGGCGGCGAAGCCGAGGCCCACGGGCAGCGAGAGCGCCCACGCCGCGCCGGCGGCCACGACGACCGTGCCCAGCGTGATGCCGGTGCGGGCGACGACGTCGTCCATCGTCATCCGGCCGGCGGTCTGGACCGGCGCCTGCGGGTAACCCTGCTGAAGGTCAGGACCGCCCTGGGCGTACGGGTTGGTCGCGTAGGGGTTGGTGGGCTGGGCGTACGGGTTGGTCGGCTGCGCGTACGGGTTTCCCTGGGCCGCGCTCCCGGCCTGCGGCGTCGCGCCGAAGCCCGCGTAGCCGCTGTCGCCGCGGCTGAACCCCCGTCGCGAGAAGACCGGGTTGCTGCTCCTCATCTCACTCCTCCATGGCCACGCTGCGCGGCCTTGGCGTCAAGGGTAATAGGTAGGCAAAAGAATGGCTCTCCTGCTTCGGGACGATCTTTTCTTCCCTTGCCCACATACCGGACAACGCGAACCGACGGCAGTCGGTTCCGTGCGGAAGCACGATAAAGAGAAGAAGAGCGCTAAGGAAGTGTCAAGAGCCCCCGAAGAGGCGGGGCCGGCGAGTGGACGGCAAGGAGGTGCCCGGAGCCGGACTTGAACCGGCACGGCCCGAAGGGCCAGCGAGGTTTAAGCTCGCCGTGTCTGCATTCCACCATCCGGGCGGGGCTCTCGGGCAGCACAGCAGGGGAGGCGCGCGTTCCTCCCCTCGAAGAGAGCAGGACGAGCCTAGCCGGGGAGCGACCCCCAAACAGCGGAACGATGACCCGAGGTTGTCTTATTTTATTGGCAACTGAGGGCCCATCAGTGCTGGGATGACGCCTTTGGCACATGCCAGGGGCCGATCTCCCCCGTTCACCACCCCGCCCCCGGCATGAACCGGAATTGTCGCAATCTCGTCGCCCTCGGTAAGCATCCGGTCTCCTACCCAGGGATGACGGCGGCCCCCTGGAGTACCTCCCGAGCATGTCCCGGAACGGGAGCTACGGCTGATCCGTACGGGGGGTGGGGCAGCGGAGCATGGAGTACGTACCTGAACCGACCGTCCCGACAGGAGTGCTCCCCTGTGACCACCACCCCCTTCGGCGCCCCGGCCGCCGTCCGCACCGCCGCGGTGGCCGCCCGCGCCACGGATCTCACCAAGGTCTACGGACAGGGCGAGACCCAGGTGGTCGCCCTGGACGCCGTGTCCGTGGACTTCCGGCAGGCCGAGTTCACCGCGATCATGGGCCCCTCCGGCTCCGGCAAGTCGACGCTGATGCACTGCATGGCCGGCCTCGACTCCGTCTCCGGCGGCTCGGCCCGCATCGGCGACGTCGAGCTGACCGGGCTGAACGACAAGAAGCTCACCCGGCTGCGCCGCGACAAGATCGGCTTCATCTTCCAGGCCTTCAACCTGCTGCCGACGCTCACCGCCCTGGAGAACATCACGCTCCCCATGGACATCGCCGGCCGCAAGCCCGACAAGCAGTGGCTGGACATGGTCGTCGACACCGTCGGCCTCTCCGGGCGCCTCAAGCACCGCCCGAACCAGCTCTCCGGCGGTCAGCAGCAGCGTGTGGCCGTCGCCCGCGCCCTGGCCGGCCGCCCCGAGATCATGTTCGCCGACGAGCCCACCGGCAACCTCGACTCCCGCTCCGGCGCCGAGGTGCTGGGCTTCCTGCGCAACTCGGTGCGCGAGCTCGGCCAGACCGTCGTCATGGTCACCCACGACCCCGTCGCCGCCTCCTACGCCGACCGCGTCGTCTTCCTCGCCGAAC